>CALCVR010000225.1 GCA_937905915.1 uncultured Eubacteriaceae bacterium | reverse complement strand
CACTATTATAATTATGATTTAGAATTGATTTTTTCTTCTCGTCCTTTTATACTGATCCTAGAGACTCCAACCTGTCAGCACCAATCGCAACCCTTTTACAACACTATAGCTTCAAAAAGTAGGCGATGAAAAATGCTGAGAATAAAGTGTGTTACTCTGAGCCTGGTTGTGTTGATCTTGCTTCTAAATTTGACTTCCTGCTATCACCGTGGTTACCTTCCCCTCCCATCCCCCAACCAAATGATTCTTCATTATAAATCTGGAGAAGAAAAAATATTTCTTCCCGAAGATGATGAGTTCCGCGTATTGCTGGAATGTATCTCAAGCGACATTTGGGTAGTGGGAGGCTCCCCTATCCATTGTGCGTGCTATCAGGAGGGAGAAGAATACCGGTGGCAGAGTGAGGATTATCTCCGTTTCGTCTACGACCAGGAAACCACTCTGATCCCGGCCCACGAGGATGATCAGGATCAACTGGATGTCACTGGCCTTATCTTTACTCCCAACGCAAATTGGGAAGAGTATGCTGGCGCTGAACTTTATTATCTGGAAAGTCCGGACAAAACATTTAAGTCCTATTTTGATACCTCTTTTTATGGGAACCATGGGGCAACACCTTATTATCCCCCTCTAGCAGACCTCTTTGAACAGCTTAAATAAATGAAACCGCCTTCCCTGTACAAATGGGAAGGCGGTTTTTTGTTACGTGAATCAGCTCCGTTACAAACCAGGATTATTGATCAGCAACTTTTTTCTTAATGCAAACCCAAGCCATAACGCCCGCTGATGCGGCCAGCACTAAAATAAAGGGCAGCGGTGAAGTGGTTGCGTCTGTATTGGGGGAATCGGTACCGGACGAACTACTGCTGCCGGCGGATCCCGACGACTGGGAAGAACTTCCTCCCGATGAACCGGTGGAAGACGAAGAAGAGCTCTCCTCTTTCAACCCGGAAACAGCATTCAGCAGGTCCTCATAGGCTTTGTCCACATCTTTCTGAAGGGCTTCTGGATTATCCAAGACATCCTTGGCCTGCTCCAGTGCTGAGACAAAGATCGACCAGGTTTCATCGGTGTAATTTCCCTGCTGCTTATCCTTATTGGCGTTATACAGTTCTTGCAGCCTGGACTTATCCACGGCGACTGCTTTTTCTGTAACGGTGACGGTGCACTGGCCGTAAATGGAGGGATCCGATGCAAGGGATGCTTTGATGGTAACCTCTCCTGCTTTCAGTGCCGTTACGACACCGTTTTCATTCACTGTTGCAACCGTCTCATCCGAAGAGCTCCACAGGATTTTCCCTGCATCGCTGGGAGTGACGGTGGCGGTCAGCTGGGTTGTCTTGCCCACTTCTAACTGAGCTGACGATGGTTCTACTGTAATCTTAGGAATAACCACAGGCTTGTCTACCACGGTAATGGTGCTGGTCGCCTTAACATCGGAGTTGGAAGCAAGAGATGCGGTGATGGTGGCTTCTCCTGCCTTCAGTGCGGTCACAACACCGTTTTCATCCACTGTTGCAACCGTCTCATCCGAAGAGCTCCACAGGATTTTCCCTGCATCAGCCGGGGTGACAGTAGCGGTCAACTGGGTCGTCTCGCCCACTTCCAGCTGGGCGGTGACAGGATCCACCTGAATTTCAGGGATTACAGGCATCTCATCCGAACCCAAAAGTTCGATCTCGGCCAGACGCAGATCCCGCTCCTCGTCGAACTCAAACTTAAAGTACTGATAGGGTGCAAGCTTCGACTGCTCCAAGGCATAAGGACGGGTATATTTGCTCCACTCATAAGTCTGATCTTGACGACTGTCCAACAAAGTCCAGTTTTGGCCGTCGTTGGAGCCGTAGAGGGCGAAGGAATGGGGCATATTGGAAATATCAGCATCTGTAGTAAGGGTATACATGGACACTACCTTGGCTTCGGGGGTGTAGAAAATAATCTCTTTGTTTTGTCCCTTTAACGATCCCGCAGAACCGCTGGTATTGTCAAAAAGATACTGGGTCTCATCCGAAGTGTCACATACTACAACCGCTTGGTCACCCTGAATCTCGGAGGCTACAGTCACATCTTTGGGAATAATATCGGCCAACGGCTCGGGCTTCTCATCGCCGGTGGTGATGGAGGATGGTACGGCATCGATACCAGTGCCCCAATCGGAAGGGGTAGAACCCATCTCAAAATCAATGACACCGCCGGCTGTCAATTGATCATGGGTAAAGTACACTTTGTCGTAATCTTCCCCATTGAATTTGACATTCTGGATGTAGACGTTTTCACGAGAATTGTTGGGAGCATTGATGACCAACTCTTTGCCGTTTTCCAGGCGGATGGTGGCTTTGGTATACAAGGGAGAGGTGATGCTGTATTCCGGTGTGCCCACGCTGGCGGGATAGAATCCTAGGGCATTGAACACATACCAGGCCGAAGCGGCGCCATTGTCCTCATCGCCCAGATAGCCTTGGCCGATGGTGCTGCCGGTATAGCAGCGAGCAAGGACATCGCGGGTCAATTCCTGGGTGCGGTAGGGCTCGCCCAGGTAGTTGAACAGATGGGTGATGGACATAGAGGGTTCATTGGTGTGGTTGTACTGGCCGAGACGAACCTCACGCATTTCCCGCTGGCCAACGTCTTTGCCTTCCATATCCTCGTTGAACATGTCGTTGAGACGTTTAAGGGCTCCTTCTTTGCCGCCGTAAAGGTTAATCATACCCTGGATATCCTGCACAGCGGTAAAGGACATGTTCCAGGCGTTGGATTCACAGTAATCGTATCCATTTCTTTCGTGCCAGGCGCTGGGATCAAATTCATCCATGCTGTTTGCACGGAAAGTGCCGTCAGAGTTGCGGCCAATGAACCATCCCAAATTCTCATTGAAGTAATTGACGTAGTTGAGGGCGCGGTTCTTATAATAGGCTGCCTCATCGGTTTTGCCTAAGATCTCAGCCATTTTGGAGATATTGTAGTCGTTTATGGTATCCTCCATGCCCCAGGAGAACGATTCATGGACATCTCGGGACACATAGCCGCGGAATACCGAGGTCTCGGTCTGAATACGGCCGCCTTTGTCCAGATTATCCGAGACAACGGCGCTGTTTTTCAGGGAGGCGTCGAAGGCCGATTCATAGTCAAAATCGATGCCCTTGACCATAGCGTCGCCAAAAATAGCGTCGGCATGGGTGCCCAGCATGCAGTTGATGGCGCCGGGCGCTACCCAGCGGGAACCCCAGCCGCTGTCTTTATAGTGCTCTACCAAGCCATTCAGCATTTCCCCTGCCATAGTGGGGGTAAACAAGGAGTAGGCTGGCCAAGCAGAACGGTAGGTATCCCAGAATCCGTTAATGGTGTACATTTTACCGGAGGTCACCACCGGCTCGGTGGGCTTGCTGTGATAGGGGCTGGAATAAACCCATTCCTCATTCTCGTTGGTGCCAGCATTTTCCGAATAAAGGGTCGGATAGGCAAACATGCGGTAAAGGCCGGAATACAAGGTGGTCATCTGATCAAAATTGGCGCCTTCCACCTGGATGATACCAAGTTGATCGTCCCATTCGGCCTGAGCCTTCTGGAAAATGGAATCAAAGGTATCGTTGTCAGAGATTTCCAACTCCAGATTGTGTTTTGCTTGCTCCTCACTGATGAAGGAGGTGGCCAGTTTCATGGTGACGGTGTTGGTGCTCTCGCCAAAGCTGACGATGCCCATTTTGGTGTCCACGGCTTTAGCATTCTCATAGGGCTGATCGATGACACCGTAGATATACATTCTGGTGGCACCGTTGGCACGTCCAGGGCTGTATTCCCCATGGCCGTAAACATGGTCGGAATAGGCGGTAAAGCTGCCGTCCCCGTGGAAGGTAAGGCCGCCGTCGGCCCACTCGCAGTCAAAGATCAGGTTGCGGTGTTGGCTATCCTCCGGGAAGGGGAATCGGGTGTACATGGCGTGGGAGGTGGGGGTTACTTCCATGGTCACGTTGGAGGCGGGAGTTCCTTCCTCAAAGGTGACGCTGTAGTGATGAGCCCTAGCCACCTCGTTTTCGTGAGTGAAGGTGGAGGCGCGGCGGTCGGCATTGATATCGGCCCCTGTGGTCACCGAATCGTAGTCGATATCGGTATTGGCCATAAACTGCCAGGTTCCCCAGTCGCCCAGCCACGGTGATGCCGCATGGGTGATGGTCATATGGCGCAGGACGGTTTTGGGGCCGGCCAGCTGATAGACATAAGGGGTGGTGTTTTTGGAATCGGTGGCCGGGGCAATGGAATTAAATCCGTGAGGCATGGTCACCAAGGGGCTGGTAATGCCGCGGGAATAGGATCAGGTGTTGTTGGTACCCCGCAGGATATTGACATAGTCGGATAGATGATCGTATTCCACCGGGGGCGCGGTTTCGATCTGGATGTCGTCAAAATATCCCATAAAGACGGTGTCGCCATCGGGATTGTCGGCCTTATGATAGCCGATCAAGATTTGCTCGATGGTCTTTCCGGCTGCCACCGAACCGATGTTGGAATAAATGTGGTTCCACTGCATGTAGGCCAAGATATCCGATTGACCCTGTGCCATGGGGCTGACGATGGAACCGTTTTGATCCCTGGCGCCCAACTGGCTCAGATAGGTGCCATCGGTAAATTTCAAATCCACCGCCATATGCTGCGATGTAAAATTAAAGTCGTATCCGTCCGGATCGTCCAGAGCCGGGAAGAACACATAGCTCAAATTGGTGTTCTGACTGACCGGGATGGAAAGGTTATCATAGATCACATTGTAGCAATAGGCTTCTTCATTGCCTACGTGGCGGCCTTTGACCTCCAGAGCATTCCAGCCGGTCCAACCGGTGGAGGTTAGGTTGCTGTAAGCGTCGGTCGGGCCATGGCTCTTGCGGGTTTTCATGGGAGAAGTTTGGGCATCCTCATCTCCGTCGGCCGACTGTGCCGATATTTGGGCATTCACTGTCTGGAATTTTCCCTCATTTACCGGGGCGCCCAACAGATGGAATTCCGAGAATTGGGTCACATCGGTAGCTCCATTGATCTTGGAGATCACCAGTTTATACTGTTGATAAGCGGTGTCATTGTCAAAGGAGAAGCTTCTGAGGTCCCTTTCGATGCGGAAAGTTTCTCCCGCACGGCTATCCAACTCATCCCACTGGCTTCCATCGTTGGAGCCGTAAAGGGTCCAGTCCATGGGATTACGGTTTGGCATATCCGGGCCGGAACCTAAAATATAGGTATCCACCACAAAGGGCTGGGTTAGGGAGAAGGATACCGACACGGTTTTTCCATCCCCGGGAATGGTGGATGTGACAAATTTGCTGCCGGTGTCAAAATCGAACAGTTTGTCTTTGCCTTCATTGCCGTTAAAGTCCGGATCGCCGGCCAGCGTTTCCATATCGATATAGGGGGTGGCGCATCCAGGCAAAGCTCCGCGCACCTGAACCTCCGAGAATTGGGTCATAGGTGCGCCATGGTTGCCGGTGATCTCCAGCTTAAACCACTGGTAGTCGCCTGGCTGGGACAGCATAAAGGTCTTCTTTTGCTGACGGCTTTGGAAGGTTACATTCTTCTGCTGGTCGATGACCTTCCAATCGGAGCCGTCCGAAGAGCCGTAAAGCGTCCAGGAGGCCGGATCTCTTCCATCCTCATCGTTGCCTGATGCAATGACGTATTCGGTAGTCTTACAGGCTTTTTTCATGCCGAATGTCAAAGTAAGGGGCTCTTCGGCGCTTCCCACCACAGAGGTGACGTATTTGGAGTTGGTGTTATAATCAAACAAATTGCCGATGACGTCGATATCATTGACAGAATCAGGCGCTTGAACCGAATCCGGATCCAAGAGAGAGGTCAAGTCTACCGACGGCTCCACCATTTCACTGGCAATCTGCAATTCCGAGAATTGGGTCATAGGTGCGCCAGCGTTTTGCGTCACCGCTATTTTATAGTAGCGGTATGGTGTGGCATTAGAAAAAGAAAACACCTTTTTCTCCTCACGGGAAGAGAAGGTGATGCCCTGTTGTTTGTCAAGCTCTGTCCAGTCCTCTTTGTCGTTTGAACCATATAGAGTCCAGGCGGAGGGGTCGCGGCCTTGTTCATCCACGCCTGAGGCAATCAGATAGGTTTGTACCACAGCCTCTTTTTCAAGTTCAAATCCTACCTCGACAGGTTCCGACTGGCTGGGCTGCATGCCGGTTAGGAATTTACTGCCGGTATTGTAGTCAAACAAATTGTGTTTGCCCTCTTCTGCCTTAAAATCGGGGCTTCCCCACAATGTATCCCAACTGACCAGATGGGTTACATCCCCTGCCAGTCTGCCGACGTCGGCAACTGTTTCTACATTTTTGCTTCGGTCTTCGTCCAGTCTCGATTCAATGGGACTGGGATCTCCAGATTCAAACGAAGTCTGGAAATGCATCTCTTGTTTCCCAGTATCGTCCAAGCTGGTGGCCGATACCGTTGAGAAACAAAAACTCAAAATACAGGTGGCCGATAGCAATAAGCTCAGCGGCCTTTTGAGTTTTCTTAGACGTTCCTTCAATTCGATCTCTCCTTTTTTTGTTT
>CALCVR010000224.1 GCA_937905915.1 uncultured Eubacteriaceae bacterium | reverse complement strand
CATGCATATCGAACTGGTAAAATTGTTAGGCCGTCTGCGTTACCGCACCAGCTACGGTCAAAACGTTCTCAAGCACTCTCTGGAAGTAGCCTATTTGGCCGGTATTATGGCCTCGGAATTGGGTGAGGATCCCACTTTGGCCCGCCGTGCCGGTCTGCTTCACGACATCGGAAAGGCTTTGGACCACGAGATGGAAGGCTCTCATATTGAATTGGGCGTCGAGGTAGCCCGCCGGTACAAGGAGAGCGAAGCCGTCATCCATGCCATCCATGCCCACCACGGCGATGTGGAGGCTAAAACCGTCATTGCCTGCTTAGTCCAGGCGGCAGACGCCATTTCGGCTGCGCGTCCCGGCGCTCGTCGTGAGAATCTGGAAAATTACATTAAACGCTTGGAGAAACTGGAGGAAATTGCCTGTTCCTTCGAGGGAGTAGAGCGTTCCTACGCCATCCAGGCTGGCCGTGAGATCCGCATTATGGTCAAACCCGAAGTTGTGGGGGATGATCGCATGGTGCTGATTGCACGGGATATTGTTAAGAAAATCGAAAATGAGTTGGATTATCCGGGTCAGATTAAGGTGCACTTAATCCGCGAAAGCCGCGCCATTGAGTACGCTAAATAAAAATCGCGAGTGATAAAAAACGGCGTATGGCCAAAAAAGGCTGTACGCCGTTTTGTCCTATGAACGACAAAGGAGGAGCTTATGAAAATACTTGCTATTGGGGATATTGTAGGTAGTATCGGATGTGAACATCTTCGCCGTGTACTTCCCAATTTTAAGCGGGAACAGGGTATCGATCTTGTGGTGGCAAACGGCGAAAATTCCGCCGACCGCAATGGTATCTCCCCCTCCTCCGCCGATCATATCTTTGCAAGCGGTGTGGATGTTATAACCACCGGCAATCATGTCTTCCGCCGTCGTGACATCTACGACGTTTTGGATGACAATCCTTTTCTTCTCCGTCCTGCTAACTATCCCGGCTCGGCGCCGGGCCGTGGCCTATGCATTGTGGACAAAGGATACGTGCGGGTATGCGTGATCAACATTATGGGCGTGGTGTATCTAGACAGTTTAGAGTGTCCCTTTGCCTGTATGGATAAACTATTGGAGCAAACCGACGGCGCTCAGATTGTGCTGGTGGACATGCACGCCGAAGCCACTGCCGAAAAAAAAGCTATGGGATACTATCTGGATGGCCGCATATCGGCTCTGTGGGGAACGCATACTCACATACCCACCGCTGACGAAACTATTTTTGAGGGCGGTACGGGGTATATTACCGACTTGGGAATGACCGGTCCCATCCGTTCGGTATTGGGGATCAAACCGGAAATCTCCATCCAGAAGATGAAGGGCAAGCTACCTGTGTATTTTGAAAACGCTTCTGGACCTTGTCACATGGAAGGTGTAATGATGGAAATAGATCCTAAATCTGGGCGGTGTCAATCCATTCAACGGATCCGTATATAATGTGTATCAAAAATTAATTGGTTTTAGATGGGGAAATCTTGAAAGATTTCCCCGAAACCTGTTGACAGATGGTTTTGTTTCCTGTATAATAGTTAAGTCGCAACAATGATAAATATATTTGATCCATTAGCTCAGCTGGCAGAGCACCTGACTTTTA
>CALCVR010000223.1 GCA_937905915.1 uncultured Eubacteriaceae bacterium | reverse complement strand
ATCACCAAGGCTGAGGTAGGGGATACCTATGCCGTTGGGGAAGCAAGTTTAGAAATCTTAGGTCCTGCCGGAACCTTTAGCGATCTCAACAACGAGTCGGTGGTCAGCCGTGTGGAATTCGGAAAAACCTCCTTTCTCCTGACAGGAGACGCCGAAGAGGAAGCCGAACAAGCCATTTTGGACACAGGTGCTAAATTAAAGTCCACCGTGTTAAAAGTGGGGCACCACGGCAGCCGGACTTCGTCGTCCGACGCCTTCCTCGACGAGATTTCACCTAGTTACGGCGTCATCCTATGCGGCGCCGGCAATGATTATGGTCATCCTCATAAGGAGGCGGTCAATCGGCTGGAGGAGCGCGGGGTGAAACTTTACCGTACAGATCTGAATGGTACGGTTGTGTTCGTCAGCGACGGGAGAAATGTCACCGTCAAGACCCAGAAGGCAGGGTGATGAAATGAAAATCTTGATTGTAGACAGGATCGAGGAAAATATGGCTGTATGTGAGGGCAAGGAAGGAGACATGCACTCGGTGCCGCTAACCAGGCTACCGTCCCATGTAAAGGAAGGCGATTGCCTTGTTTTAGATCAAGACGGCTACCACATTGACGCTGCACTGACCCAAAAACGCCGCAAGGAAATGCTGGATCTACAGAATTCACTTTGGAACTAGGAGGATCGCCATGAAGGCTATCTTGTTTGATTTGGATGGAACGCTCATCAACTCTCTAGGGGATTTGGCGGACGCCTGCAATTACGTGCTGGAACAAAACGGATATCCGACTCATCCGGAGGAGAGATACAATTATTTTGTAGGCAACGGGATGGACAAGCTCATTTGGGCCATCCTGCCGGAAGGGGCTACTGAGGAGGAATTCCAAAAGGTACGGGAGCAGTATAAAGCACGGTATTTGGCCCACAGTTTGGACCGTACCCATCCCTATGAAGGAATAGCAGAGGTGTTGAGACAGCTGAAAAAACAGGGATTTCTTCTGGCAGTGGTGTCCAACAAACCGGATGAACAATCTCAGAAGGTGGTAAAGGCATTGTTTGAACCGGGAGTGTTTGACCTAGTGGCTGGAAACCGTCCGGGACTCCCTGTAAAACCCGACCCGGCTTTGCCCAGGGAGGTACTGGCCCGTTTGGATGCCGGTCCGAACGAGAGCTATTTTGTAGGGGATTCGGGGGTGGATATGAAAACCGCCCTCAATTGCGGGCTCAAGGGCGTTGGAGTAACCTGGGGATTCCGCACCGAAGAGGAGCTGCATGAGGCGGGAGCCTGGCGTGTGATTCATCATTCAAAAGATCTTTTGGATA
This sequence comes from uncultured Eubacteriaceae bacterium, assembly GCA_937905915.1. Classification (GTDB taxonomy): domain Bacteria; phylum Bacillota; class Clostridia; order Oscillospirales; family Acutalibacteraceae; genus Solibaculum. Next base: position 3,577 of record CALCVR010000223.1, on the reverse strand, counting down.
TTGTGATGAAATAGAACCAAAACCATCCAGGAAAAAATCAGGAAAAATGATTCTTGACAAATGGCGACAGAAAACATATACTAAAGTTTAAGAAATGCATTGATGGAGAAGGGCGCGCTTTTGGCTTTTCCAGAGAGCCGGCGGGTGGTGTGAGCCGGTGAAGCGGGGCGAAGGCCTATCCCTCCTGAGCAGGAATCTGAAACCTTATGATTTTTTTGTAAGGCGGTAGGCGTCCCCGTAGCGGCTGCGTTAAGGCGGAGGGCTTGTTGGAGCCTGGTGAGAGGATGCGTCCTTTGACGTATCAATTTGGGTGGTACCGCGGGTAATGACCCGTCCCAATTTTGGGACGGGTCTTTTTTATACCTTGACTTGAGAAAAAAGGCATTCCCAGAACGGGCGAAAATAAATCGATAGGAGGCTGATCAAGGTGGAGACAAGGATTACCGAGATTGCAGAGCGGGTGCATGCTCTGCGGGAAATTATGGATATTTCTCAGGAGGAAATGGCTCAGGTATGCGGCCTTACCTTGGAGGAGTACAAAAAAAGAGAGGAAGGCAAGGTGGATTTTAGCGTTACCTTCCTTTACAATTGCGCCGGCCGCTTTGGCGTAGATTTGATGGAGCTCATGACTGGAGAAGCGCCTCGCTTGAAAAAGTACTCCCTGGTGCGAAAAGGAAAAGGATTGGACGTCAAACGCCGTGAAAGCTTTGTATATGAGCATATGGCCTATAGCTTTGCCAACAAAACGGCCGAGCCTTTTTATGTGGAAGCCCCTTATCTGGAGGAGGAGCAGAATAAACCCATTCAGCTCTCCACCCATGAGGGCCAGGAGTTCGACTACGTTTTAGAAGGTAAGTTAAAGGTGGCGGTAGACGGGCACACTGAGATTATGGAACCTGGAGACGCTATTTATTACGATTCTGGAACACCTCATGGTATGATTGCCGTCGGCGGCCAGAAATGCGTATTTCTCGCAGTTGTCATCAAAAATCCGGAAGGGAAGGAATCAGAGACATGCTAAACATCCATCAGCGTTACTGCAAGGAAACTTACGATGAAAACGGCATCCTGTCCAAATTTGAGGCGGTTGTGCCGGGAGATTATAACTTTGCCTATGATGTCGTCGACGAGATCGCACGTCAGGAGCCGGATCGCCGCGCCATGGTGTGGTGCAACGACGAGGGGGAGGAACGCACCTTTACCTTCGGTGATTTTAAACGGTATAGCGACAAGGCTGCCAATGTATTCAAAGCCCACGGCATCGGCAAAGGGGATAAGGTGATGCTGGTGCTCAAACGCCATTATCAGTATTGGTTTGCTATTTTGGCCCTGCATAAATTGGGAGCTGTCACCATCCCGGCCACCCATCTGCTGACCAAAAAGGATTTTGTCTATCGCTTTAACGCTGCCGACGTCAAAGCCATTGTGTGTACGGCGGATGGAGAAGTATCCGAGCATGTGGAGCTGTCCTTGCCAGAATCACCCAGCGTAAAAGCGTGCTTCCTAGCCCGGGGGAAAAAGGACGGCTGGGTCAGCTTTGACGACGAGGTAGAGGCGGCGTCAGATCAATTTGACCGGGTTCCCACCAAATCCACCGATACCATGCTGGGCTACTTTACATCGGGAACGACTGGATACCCAAAGTTGGTGACCCATAATTATTCTTATTCCGTAGCCCACATTCTCACTGCCAAACATTGGCAGAACGTCAAACCCGACGGCCTCCACTTGACGGTGTCCGATACCGGCTGGGGAAAAGCCGCTTGGGGCAAGCTTTACGGCCAATGGTTTATGGAGGCCAGTATCTTTGTATGCGATTTTGCTAAGTTCACCCCGGCGGAACTGTTGCCTTTGTTCAGCAAATACCACATTACTACCTTCTGCGCGCCGCCTACCATCTATCGATTCTTTATCAAGGAAGATTTGTCCCACTATGATCTCAGCTCTTTAGAATATGCCTGTATTGCCGGTGAAGCCCTTAACCCGGAGGTCTACAACCAGTTTTATAAAGCCACTGGTCTGCGCCTGATGGAGGGATTTGGACAGACAGAAAGTACTCTTTTGGCCGTCAACACTGTGGGCATGATCCCCAAGCCCGGATCTATGGGAAAATCATCGCCTCAATACGATGTGGATATCTACAACGAGGACGGTACCCGAGCCGACAACGGCGTGGTAGGAGAAATCTGCGTCAAGGTAGGGGATGGACATCCTAATGGATTGTTTGAAGGATACTACCACAATCAAGAGATGACCGGTCGAGTATGGCATGACGGCCTTTACCACACCGGAGACACTGCTTGGCGGGATGAAGACGGATATCTATGGTACGACGGCCGTACCGACGATATTATCAAATCGTCTGGTTACCGCATCGGTCCATTTGAAATCGAGAGCGCTTTGATGGAACATCCGTCGGTGCTGGAATGCGCCATCACAGGAGTGCCGGATCCCATCCGCGGCCAGGTGGTCAAGGCGACAATTGTGCTTGCCAAGGGATATACTCCTTCGGAGGAGCTGAAGAAGGAGCTGCAAAACCATGTCAAGCACTCTACTGCACCGTACAAATATCCCCGTGTGGTAGAATTTGTGGATGAACTTCCCAAAACCATCAGTGGAAAAATCCGCCGTGTTCAGCTGAGAGATTCCGACCAAAAATGATGTGGGGAAGGAAAACCTATGGAAAAAATCACTAGTTTTACCATCAATCATTTGACCCTTCTGCCGGGGGTGTACGTTTCCAGAAAGGACACGGTAGGCGATACCATTGTTACCACTTTTGATATTCGCATGACCCGTCCTAACTTTGAACCGGTTATGAATACGGCGGAAGTCCATACCATCGAGCATCTGGGGGCTACCTTTTTGCGTAATCATCCACGGTTTGCTCCTAAGGTTCTCTATTTTGGGCCCATGGGATGCCGGACTGGATTTTATTTGCTTTTGTCCGGGGATTTGGAATCATCGGACATCGTCCCGCTGATGAAGGAGATGTTTTCCTTTATTCACAATTTTGAGGGACAAGTTCCAGGAGCTGCCGCCAGAGACTGTGGGAATTTCCTGGACATGAATCTTCCCATGGCAAAGTACCTAGCCGGTCGTTTCTTGAAAGAAACTTTGGACAATATCACTGCTGATCGCTTGGTCTATCCGGATTAAGACAGAATCAAATAAAAAAACCTGTTGGACATATAGCCAACAGGTTTTTTGTTTCCCTATTTTTAACTAACAGTAAATTTTCCACATGATCAATGCTACCAACGCTGACTGAAGAAGTAGGATCCCCGGGATTCCCACCATAAACTTCGGCTTCCGCGTCTTATGGCGGATGAGCAGCATGGTAATAAGCATAGCAGCCGATCCCCCGAATGCTGAGAGAAACAGCAGCGTCCGCTCCCGAATCCGGCGTATACCCGGATATTTAGAGACAATTTTATCATAAACCGTCGCAACGATCGAAACGATACTTACAATAACCAAATAGATCCCAAGATACCTTAACCAATGGGGCATGGTATTTACTCCTTTGCAGGGGATGGAGGGGATGTCGCAGAATCCTGGGGAATTTACCAAGGAA
>CALCVR010000222.1 GCA_937905915.1 uncultured Eubacteriaceae bacterium | reverse complement strand
TGCCTCTTTTTCTTCCAACAGAAATCGGGACCTCTTAGTCTGATCAAAGACAAAGAGATCCCGATTTCTGTTTGGCTACTCCGATGGGGAGAGGAATCTTCCCTATAAAAGACGGCATAGAGTATGCCGCACCCGGAGCGTATAGGAAATAAAAAGCATGAACCGAATCGAAGTGCCCGAAAAAAGAGGATGCAAAGCTTTCTTATTGAAGAGGACTGGTTTGGTTGGATCCGCTTCCCTGGGAAAAGGCGGTATCTATATCCTCGATCAACTGAACATCCACTTCAAACTGCTGGGATTGCGTGGAACCTCTACGTTGACGGGATACCGTCAGGCGAACCGTATCCCCCACCTGTTTCTCGCGGATAATATCCTTTAATTGATCCACATCGGCTAGGGCTTGACCGTCCGCATGGGTGATAACGTCGCCAGGTTGCACCCCTGCTTGCAACAGGTTGCTGTCGTCTTCAATTTGATAGACGTAAAGTCCCTGGGGCAGATTATAGAGGGCGGCAGTGGTCTCATCCACAACCTGGAAAGTAGCGCCGATTTTGACCCGGTTGAGGATCTTGCCATACTGGATCAACTGGTCAATAAAGGGCTGCGCCTGGGAGATGGGAATGGCAAAGCCCAATCCTTCATAAGCTGTTCCCGTAGAGGTGGACGACAATTTTGCCGTGTTGATGCCCACCACCTGGCCAAAAGCATTGATGAGAGCGCCGCCGGAGTTGCCCGGATTGATGGCTGCGTCTGTTTGAATATAAGACATCTCAGAGTTACCTTCAATTACAACCTTACGATTGATACCATGCCGCTGGAGAAAGAACTCTCCAATTGAGGGCCGCCAGGGTTGCCGATGGCATAAACGGTATCTCCTACTGAAAGCTGATCGGAACTTCCAAAGGTGGCCGGCTGGAGATCAGGCGCATCGATTTTAATCACGCCAAGATCGGTTTTAGAATCGGCAGCGATAAAAGTGGCTTCGTACTCTTCGCCAGACAACAATTTTACCCGTATGACGTTCTTAGCATTGCTGAGCACGTGGGCATTGGTGATAATATACCCTTCCTCATTCATAATGATGCCGGAACCATAACTGTCACCCGACATAAAGTCCGCACCATAGGAGGTGATGGCCACCACAGAAGGGGACACTTGGCTATACACCTGCTTAGGAGACAATGCCCCTTCTTCCTGGGGACGTCCGTCCGAACCAGGAATATCTTGAATATCCAAAGACGGCGATTCAATCGGCGCGGAAGAGTTGGGAGAACTGCTTTCTCCACCAGCGATAGCATGATCGTTACCGTTGCCACTGTGTGTCAGGTTATACCCACCTAAAATGGAAAATCCAATAACACTGCCTAAAAAGACTACACATAATACGATGGCCAATACGCGAAACGCCATATTTCGTTTGGGACGAGGAGGAGTTCCATCTCCATTGGGAATACCATTTTCTTCGTCTTTGTCCTCCGGCAAGGACATCGGGGGCTGGGAAGCCGTTTGGCGAGGGCGTTGGGGCTCAGGGGGCATAGGGGCCGGTTGGCCGCTCTGCGGAGGATAAGGTTGCCTTTCCTGGGGTGGATAAGGCTGTCCCATGGGAGGATAGGCATAACCATTTTGCGTAGGCTGCTGGCCTGGATAGGGCGGACGCCCCTGTTGATAGGGATACTGAGGATACTGCCTATAATAAGGATTGGGATTGTGCGGATAAGGCGGTTGTGGTTGGGAAGGAGCTTGTCTACCGTTGTGCGGCGGATAGGGCATTTGTCCCTGAGGCGGATAAGGTGACTGTCCTTGCGCAGGATACGGACGGCCATTTTGCCCCGGATGCTGACCTCCATAAGGCGAATATCCATGTTGTCCTTGCATGGGATTATGACCCTGTTGTCCTACATTGCCGGGAGCACACACTCTCTGGGGAGGCTCCTGCGGCGGAACGGTAGGATGATCCTGCAAAGGACGGTTGGGAGAAGCCGGCTCCGGTTGCTTCTGTGTTTCTTCCGCTACCTGCTGAGACGGTGTATCTATGGCAGGACTGGATGCAGGAGCTTGTGTATCTGGATCGGAAGACTCCATTTCCTTTTTCATCTCTTTCTCTTCATCTTCTGTTTTCATGGCATGGGGCCTACTCTCTTCCTCTAATAGTTCTGCTTCATGCTGCTGGGTATGAACTGCTTCTTGTTCTTGTTTTT
>CALCVR010000221.1 GCA_937905915.1 uncultured Eubacteriaceae bacterium | reverse complement strand
CCATAAGCTTCTTTGGAGACGGCTTTGGCCAATTCAGTGGCCTTTTCCTCAGCTAACTTAGGATCGTATTCATATACCTTGATCATGTCCTCATCCACAGCGGCTTGCTGTTCAATGAGTTTTTCCTGATAACCTTCCCAGAACTTCTTGACGTTGGCGCCATAGAGTTCGCGGTTGTCATCGCAGGTGTCATTGAGGGTAGCCATGACCCAATAGAAGGAATCGGGATTGTATTTCATATCCATTGGAGCAAAGATTTCATCGGTTTCGGTCATCAGGCTGCCATAATAGGGCAGGTAGACGGAGTATTCCGCGCGGGACAGAGCCAGCCATTCCAGCTGAGAGAGTGCTTCCGGCATATTTTCCCGGATCTCAAACACATGGCATTCGGCCTGGCGTTCATTGCCGATGGCAGTGCCGTTGTCCCCAGCATCATATTTGGTGCCTTCACCGCGGTAAGCAAGCAGCTGGAGAACTTCCAAAGTGGAGAATTTCTTGTTGGTATCGATCAGGAAATCAAAGGGACCTTCCGGAGCAATACGGTTTCCCTCTTCATCGTAGGTGTATTCCACATCCACCTTGCTGGCCAAGTCGGGATTGAGGTAGTGGACGCCCTGCCAATACCGGATATATTGACCAGAACCGCAATCAGTTTTTCCGTAGGTTTTTGCAATATCGATATTGCCGTTTTCATCGGTAACCAGGAAGCCGTTTTCCTCTGGCATGCTGACCAGTCCGGGGGATGCCACGACATTTTCGGTGTCGCTTACATCCGCAGCGTCGATGATCATCATGTTGGGATTGACCGAAGCCTTGTCGTCAGGCATTTTAACGGCCACATACTGGTAACCCGAGAGGGTATCAAAGGTCCAAACTTCGTCTTTATCGCTGATGGTAATAGAATTGCATTCGCCCGAACCATATTCATCAATGATATCGGCCAGCAATTCTACGCCATGCCGTGCGCTGGTGGCCTGGCTGAGGATGACCGTACCGAGAGAGATTTCGCAGATACCGGTATCAACCAGCGGATCGACTTTTCCAACAGTATTCCTATTGTAAGAGGTGGAAACCGTAGCGCTCATGGAGACGCCGTTTTCGTTAGTGCCTGCCTCAGCGTAAGCTTCGCCGATATAATTGCCGTTTTCGTCCTGCATCGTCTCGCCGCGGAGAGGAGAATCCTTTACCAAAGTGTAGCGGTAAGTGTGGCTGGGATAAGGCATGGAGAAGCCGTATTTGTCCTTATATATAGCGCCTTCTTCGTGATCCTCAGCAGGATGCACTTCAAAGATTTTATTGTGCAGCTTGCCGATGTCTTCCGATCGGCCCATAAAAGTGGAACCATTCTGGGTCAATTCCGAGCCAAAATAGAGACCTGTACAAGCCGAGGCGCCGATTGCACTGCCAAGGGTCATAACGACTGCTGCGGCTAATGCGGTGATGATCTTAGATGCCTTTTTCATTTCAATCGCCCTTTCCTTTTATTGCCCTTCTTTGTATGATAAGAGCTTGGATTTCCATAAGGAGGAGCTCCTTCACCACCTGCCTTATGGATCTGTGATAACGGATTTTACAGCCGTCATCGGTTGATGTATTTTTATTATACCACGCATTTTAGAAAATGCAAGTATTTTTTTAAAAAATCAGTAAAACCCCTTGTTTTTGCAATTTATACGGTTTTTGCACGAATAAATATGCATATTATTTATGCAAATATATGCTTCTGTCCTCATTATATATGCATATATTCATTCTCCTCCAATTGTTTTTTTAGACGATTCACCTCTTTGGGCGGCAGGTACTGAAGGGCAATACGATTTTCAGGGTTAGAGTCGAAAAAGTAAAGTACCGCCAAAAATAGCCATTCCAAAGGCTTCATAATCAAGTAGACAACATCGGCCGCCAAAGCGCTTTTAATATGGCGGGATATGGGATAACCATAGGTGTCGTACACATGCCTCACCCAGCGGTGAAACCGAGGCATCCGCTCCTGGATGAGCTGTTCAAAGGCATTGGCCACGCACAATTGTCGATTGATCACAATGCGTTCTCCCCTACGGATTCCGTACCGAGTAGGACGCACCAATTTTCGATGGCCCCGCAGGGAAACCGTACAAAGATAATGGGTATCGATTTGCACCGGAGGCGGAGAGATCTTTTGAGAAAGGGTCCAGTCGCTTGTCTCGGTAAAGGCGCGAATAGCGGCATCAGGCGCTTGGCCAAACAACGTGAGGATCAATACCAACAACAATAAAATCGGCACCGTCATCAGGACTGCCAACCACGGCCAGTTCTTGCTTTGGCTCAATAGCACAGCGCATTTCGAGACAAAGGGATTTCTATACTGCTTCACCGGCCGTACAGGATAGTCCCGGATCGCCCGTAGGCTTGCCGACAGGCAACACAATATAAAGTTGACTGGAAATAAGCACAAGTAAAACATCCAAAAGAATTCATCTGTAGCCCCTATAAATCCCCCAATAAACTGGATGATCCATAAAATACATTCGATGCATCCCACCATCATCATGGCAATGCCGAAAACCAAAGCCAAAGGCGGCAACTTAACATGATAAAACCGCACCAAGATATATCCCACAAGTCCGATTCCGCCCAACAGGAGTACCGTCCATAAATACTGGGAATCCACCGGGGCATGGACCTGAGTCCCTCCCCAAAGGTTAATAGGGTTTTGATAATCTTTAAAATCCAAAAAGCCATATAAAAGTGCCGTCATAGGGATGCCGCATAGCAAAGTGGCAACTTCAAATCCAGCTGCACGGATGGTTTTTTTCAAAAACAAGTTAATAAGGTTAAACACCGTAAAAAT
>CALCVR010000220.1 GCA_937905915.1 uncultured Eubacteriaceae bacterium | reverse complement strand
TAGGACTGTTTGGCTGACTCCATAGCCTGCAAAAAAAGTGTTTCTGCTTGTTCATCTCCTTGGATCTCAGGCGGGATCACATAGTCGAATCCGGCTTCATCCACATACCGCTGGCTTTGGACGCTAAAGGAAGCAATACGATGCCGGGTGATTTGGGCCAACAGAGATCGGGATACCCCTTCAATCCCAAAGGTGAAGGAGGCGTGCTCTATAGGGGATTGATGCCCAATTTGAGTCAGCATATCCAAAAAAGAGGCCGTCTTTTGGTCATCCATTTGCTCCATCACCTGGTCGATGGTAGAAGGGGAATAACAAAGCCGGGCAGCGGCGGCCACCGTCCTCTCTGGATCTGGAGTATAGGAAATTAATGTTACGTTTGGCATGGGGGCACCTCCTGGTTCTCTCGGGCAGGGCGGAGCCGGTGACGAGTAGACTTGTTTTTATCCTACCCCAAAACAAGGCCGCCTATGCTCATACATCCATACTATGGATTTTATTATACCATATTGTAGCCTACAAGGGCAAGGCCGGCAAAAAAGCACCTCCAATTGACCGATTTTATCATAGGAGAATCCCATAAGCATCATCAATTTTGCCAAAGATCAGTGATCTTGTTTTACACAAAACATGTCTTTTAGAAAATATTTCATAGCCTGCGGTATCCTTCTTATGAAAAAAAACACAATAAAGCCCCCCTTCTCCATGACGATGTCCTTGGGAGAAGGAGGACTTTATTTGTGCCGCAGGAAACCTGTGTCAACAGGACGATGCTTCGGATTCCTCTGAAGATTGGTCGTAATCTTTTTTGTATTTGCGCCGTGTGGCCATGCCTCCACGGATATGCCGTTGGGCTTTGTTGGTGTCCAACACGGTTTTTACCTCCTGATAAAGCTGCCGATCCACATACTTGAGCCGTTCTGATACATCTTTGTGTACGGTTGTCACCATTCCGAACGATTTTAGGATTTTTGTTGCGTGTTTTTAAAGTAAAAAAGCAGCGGCACAACTGCGCCGCCGCTTTTTTCGCTCTTTTAAGCCAGGGATTTCAAATAAACGTCCACCTGCCCCTCCTGGTCTACGGAAATGGTATCAATCAGATGTTTGAGCATGGCATTGTTTAGATGTCCTGGGAGCAACATGTCCTGAAGGGAAAAAGTATCCGGCTGTACTGTTAATCGGGAAGGAGACTGCATCCTTTCCAGCCGCTCTTGGGCTTCGCTCAACTGGCACAGGATTCTTCCGGTGCGTTCCTGTAATTCCGTTAGGCTGATGACGCCGTTTTCATATAGATCCAAGCATTTTTCCCTGTTTCTTTTCAGGCGTTTGCAGGTTTCCTCTAAAACTTTCCGGGTTTCCCCCATCCCTCTTTGACCCAATATGCTCCGGACCTCTTTGTCAAAGGCAGCACACGCATCTGTTTCACTTTCCAGCATCTGTTTCAGATAGGTTAAGATCTCTTGTTCCAACTGCCGTTCATCCAGTACAATGGCATTGGGACAACTGTCCGCCCCTTTTGCATTCCGGCCGCCGCAAATCCACCGGATGGTGGTATTTCGATAGGTCCGCACAAACCGGCGAAAGGTATGTCCACAATTCCCGCATTGAATCAGGGTACTGAACAAGTGCTGACTGCTTGGCTTTTTTCCTTTTTTGACGGCTTTTGCCCGTTCCGATAAAATGGTTTGTGCCGCTTCAAACAGGGAATCCTCCACAATGCACAATTGTGGATTGTCGGTCACCATCCAATCGGATGGATCTTTGTCCCTTCTTTGGCTGGTGAGGAAATCGGACACTTCCTGTTTCCCGTTGACCACTTTCCCCACATAAATAGGATTGCGTAAAATGCGCATCACTGCGTTTTGGCTAAAGTCATAGCCGCGTTTGGTACATTCCCCCTGTTCATTGAGGAGGGAAGCAATTTTAGCCGCCCCCATCCCTTCCTCCACATAAAGTCTAAAAATCTGCCGCACCACACGAGCCTCTTTAGGATTGACGTGGAGATGGAAGTAATCTCCCTTGGTCTTGTCATACCCAAACACGAAATTGGGCGTTGCATCTTTTCCCAAACTTGACTCGTTTGGAGGTATTGGCGCTTTCTTCTTGGGCCAAGGCGCCAAATACCGTCAACACAAATTCCGAATTGCCCAGTACCGTCTGGTTGGAGGTGAGAAACAGCATCTCAATGCCCAGGGCTTTGAGACGACGGGTACTGGTAAGCAAATCCACTGTATTGCGGGCAAACCGGCTGATGTCTTTGACCACCACCATATCGAACTTTTTTTGTTCCGCCTGCTCCATCATCTCTAGAAAAGCGTGACGGTTTTTCACTTTCGTTCCGCTAATCCCTTCATCGGCATAAACGTGGAGCAGCCGATGCCCATTTTTCTGGGCGAATTCCTCAAAGAATTTCTTTTGCGCCTCTAGGCTATTGAGTTGATCCTCCTTATCGGTGGACACGCGGCAATAGGCTGCTATTTTCACAAGGCTTCCCCCTTCCTATCCTGTTTCTGCCCCGCCACCGCCGCCTTTGCCAGCATCCTTACAAGAAACCGCGCTGTCTTTTCCGGGGAATTGGGATTGTGGAAGGTAATATGTAAGGCTTTCTTTTGCATAAAATACCACCCCTCAGTCCCATATATATCGGCAGCTTGTCCGCTTTATGCCTCCCTGATTGTAATTGACAATCCTTGTTTTTCTCCCTTATAATGAAAGATAACCGTATGCCGTTTCCGCGTTTTTTTATTTGCGTTTTGTATTCAAAAAGCCTTTGGTTTGAAGGCATAAAGTCCTTTTTGTTTGCCGAAACTGATAAGGGAACAAATTTCTTTTCCATTTTCCTATCTATCTTTTGTATTCATGGAGGTAACCCTCATGAGGCGTATCGCCATATTCCAACGAGATTTAGGTGTAGGCGGGATCCAACGCGCCCTCCTAAATCTGCTTTGCCATATCGACTTGACGAAATACCATATCGATCTCTATCTTTGCGATCGGGACGGCTTTTTTGAAAGTTCTTTTCCTCCAGAAGTTTGCATTCACTATACTTCCCGCCTGCCTTACTGGTGCCGCTTTGTGCCCTTTGGCCTGTTGCATCGCTTCTTTCCCCGTCCCAAAATCACAGAGCATTACGACGTCGCCATCGACTTTGGCGGCGATCATAACGAAACGGCTTTGGACTGCTTACGTTGTCCTGCTGATAAACATATCCTTTTTTGCCACAATGACCTTGGGGCGAAATACAAGTATAATTGTAAGTATCGCATTCTTTTTGCTTTTTTCAAACGTAAGTTTTCTTACTTTGATGAGTTTGTAGCGGTATCAAAAGGTATTGTGCCGCCTTTCCGTCAATTGACGGGCATCCAGGACAAACCGGTTTTTGCCATCCCCAACTACATCGACGTGTCAGGGATTTTAGAGAAAAAGGAGGAAAAAATCGATTTTTCTGTCAACCCGCATTGCTGCAATCTTGTGGCAGTGGGACGTATGTGTCATCAGAAAGGCTTCGATTTGCTGTTAAAGGACTTTTCAAAAGCCTCTAAATCCCGCCAAGATCTCCATCTTTATTTTATCGGCGATGGCCCTGACCGCAGTCAATTGGAGCAATTGATTGCTGAATATCATCTGAAATCCCAAGTCACTATGCTGGGAAGCCGCCCCAACCCTTACCCTTATATGGATCAAATGGACGCTTTGGTTGTGCCTTCCCGTTTTGAGGGACAACCTGTTACCGTTCAGGAAGCCCGCGTTTTAGGATTAAAAATCCTCGCTGCAAAACATTTGGAAAAATACGACATCTTTGTGCCCGGCGTTGACGATATGGTAAGCGCTTTAACGTCTTTTCAGAAAGCACCTAAGACCCCTAACCGGTTGGAGGATTACAACGCGTCTATTTTGCAAAAGTTGGATGAACTGCTTTGTCGGTAGCCGCGCAATAAAAAACTCTCGTCTTGAAATTTCAGACGAGAGTTTTTTTATTGGCCTTTTTGATTATTCTACATGGTGTTTATAAAAGTCCTCTAAAAGATTAGTAACATCCTGCTTCAAAATAATACAAAAGCAAGCAAGTTCATAATCGGTGACAATGCGGTGGTTATTTTCAATTTTGCTGATCATCTGTTGATCCATATTGACTCCCATCAGCTGCATTCTGGCGGCCAACTGACTTTGGGACAATCCCTTCTGAACCCGCGCCAATTTAAGATGACGGTAGATGATATTTTTATTTTCCTGGAAAGAAATTTTCTTCATAACTAAAGTCTCACATTAATAAAACGTATTTTACTTGACTTTAGCATAATTATAGGTATATAATACGTTACATAAACGTACTAAGAAGGTTTATTTTATGGAATTATATGCTGGTATTTTGCAAAAATTATTAGAAGATGAATCTATCGTAATATCTTTTCCAGACCTGGAAGTTGGAATAAAAGATATCTTTGAAATGGAGTGTTATATTGCTCTAGAAAAAATAAAAGCTATCCTTGAGGATGATAGCTTAGATGATCCTTATTGTTTTGTTAAAATTGAAGAGATCATACACGTTTTTGAAACCATGGGCAGCGACTGCGGAACTCGCCATGACTTTTAGTTCATCCAAACCGTTCTAGATTGCCACAACCGTATGTACGGTGCTCTTAGAGATGTCAAACTGTTTGGCAGCTGCACGGACGGTTGCTTTATGCTCGATGATATAGGTACCAAGCTCAATCGCCCGTTCTTCCATAATTCCCTTCACATAAAAGCCCTCCCCGAAGTTCCAATTGTCTTATGTATATGCAAGGTGCTCTTTGGGTTATGCTGACGGACAAAACCCCTCTAAAAAAGAAAAACGGAAGAAACACAGTAGTTCCTTCCGTTTATTATTTGGGGGTTGTGGGGATTATTCCTCTTTGCGGAGCTCCTTATGGATAAACTCCGATTCAGTGACCACCTTAACGGGTTTGCTGAAATCCAAGGTGAACAGGCCGATAAAGGATTTTGCATCTACCATCACAGAGTCATCCTGGGAATGGAGAAATACATCCTCCGGCACTTTGCAGGCTAATTTCTGCAGCTCCTGGATCTCTTCAATGGATTCAAACTTTTTGATGGTTACCATATACAATCTCTCCTTTGCAAATATTATCCATAGATGAATGGTGGGGATAACAGGGAGTGGTTCTTTTTGCTAATCTCTGTTTCTGTTTTTATTATACACGGCCTATTCCCACCTGTCAAATAGGTTTTTTGCATTTTAGCAAATTTCGGCAGAATAAACGATTCTAGTTGTTTTTGCACAATTTACATTATATAATTTTGTGTCTTTATCACAAGTTTTTAGCCTTCTTTTTTGCGTTTGTCCTTCTGCCCCGCCTTGTTTTGGCCAAAAATCTTCTGATAACTTTCAATAGAACGTGCGATGACCCGTACCGCTTCCTCCCGTCCGCATACTTCCCGGACAGTGGTTACCTTATGCTCCAGGGTTTTATACACTTCAAAGAAATGCATCATTTCGTCCAGTATATGGCGGGGGATTCCTTGGATATCCCGGTAGCAGTTATAGGTGGGGTCCTGGAAGGGAATGGCGATGATTTTCTCGTCGGCCTGCTCGCCGTCGATCATCTTGATGACGCCGATGGGATAGCACTGTACCAGCGAAAGAGGGATTAAGGGTTCAGAGCATAGCACCAAAACGTCCAAGGGATCCTTGTCGTCGGCATAGGTGCGGGGAATAAATCCGTAGTTGGCTGGATAGACGGTAGAAGTATATAAAATGCGATCCAGGCGCAAAAGCCCTGTGCTTTTATCCAGCTCATATTTGTTCTTTCCGCCCTTTTGGATCTCGATGACGCACATAAAGTCATTTTCGTTTACCCGTTCCGGCTCTATATCATGCCAAATATTCATCATACAGTCTCCTTCTCCGTGCCTTTTCGCTTGTATTTTACCATCTATTGGGATTATAACACCTTTATGTTAAGCCCTTTTAAAGCCTCCAGCACCTTCGGTTCCGGTGATTTTTCCGTGATAACGCCGGCAAAGTCGCTTAGCGGCAATACTTGATAATTGCCGTCCCGGCTGAATTTCTTCTCCTCCAGAAGCAAATAAGCCTTGCGGCTTGCCCTTACAATGGCTCGTTTGGTGAGCCCTTCCTCCGCTTCATAAGAGTAAGTGCTGTTTTGATAGGCATCAGCTCCCACCGCTCCCAGAAATCCTAGGTCAAACCGGTATTGAGAAATGGCGTCAATGCAAATGCTTCCAATAAAGCCATCGCAAAATTGATTGAATGTGCCGCCGGTAGCGATGAGAGTGACATTGCTTTGGGTCGCAAATCCCTCTATAATCTCAAGCATATTGGTAACCACCGTCACTCTTTTGCCGCTTTGCAGCAGAAGCCTTGCCAAAATGGCATTGATAGTAGAGATATCCAGGAAAACAGTATCCCCGGGCTGGATAAGGGAAAGCGCTTTTTGAGCAATGATCCTCTTCCCCTGATCATCTTCAATTTTCCGTTTGGCCAAGGCCGGATCCAACGTCATCTCCCGCGGCAACACCGCTCCTCCATAGATGCGTTTCACCAACTGCATTTTCTCCAGATAAGAAAGGTCCTTCCGGATACAATCCTCGCTGACTTGGAACATCTCGCTCAGTTGTTTCACCTTGACTGTTCCATCGGCATGCAACAGATCCACAATTTTTCGGTGCCGCTCCTCTGCAAACATCGCAAAATCACCTCATATATCATGATAAAGCATGCCTCTCTATTCGTCAATGGACATTGTCAATTCCCGTGAAATACTGCGAAAAGGCGAGGCTGTTTTTCCTCCCTGATTCAGGCAGTCTAAGCCGCACTGAACCAAGGCGCATCTCTGCCATCTGGGATAGATGATAGAGTGCTTGCAAAAAAACAGCGCCCGCCTTTTTTGACGTTTTGTTACTGAAGTAAGGTCACAGGGTCGATAATCTGACCGTCTTTGGTGACTTTAAGATGCAAATGGGATGCCTCCGCAATCTCACAAGGGATCTCTCCCACAGCGCCCAGCTGTTGACTGGTTGTAACAGTATCGCCCTTTTTGACAGCTACATTCTTGGTTAACCCGCAATAGGTAGCCACAACGCCGCCATTGTGATCGATCTCCACCACCGTACCCCACATAGGATCCTCGCGCACATCGGTAACGGTGCCGTCGGTCATGGCTTTGACAGCCGTACCCTTTTCCACTTCAAAGTCTACGCCGTCATGCACCCGCCAATCTTTGAGGGTCTGGGAGTAAACCAATTCATCTCCGCTGAACTCTTTCATGACGTTTTGACCGGCTGGGTACATCACCGCTGCCTGTTTGTCATCATCCTGATTGGAAGCAGGGGCCTTAGACGGTTCCTCCGGTTCGGCAGGAGCCTGTACCGCTGTGGTACTGGATTCTGATTCCGACTCTTCCGGTTCCAAATCTCCAGGGTCACTGACTACAATCGGGATATCGCTGGCAGGATTGTCCACCGCTTGGGATGCTCCCCAGTCTACCACCACCTGTGAACTATAGTCATCCACTTGGCTTTCCATCAGGGACGAATCCCCTCCGCCGAAGGCTGACCATGCTGCGCCGCCGACCGCTACCATGCAGACCGCCAACGCAATATAAAACCCTTTGCCTGACCAGAACTTTCCGAATTTGCTTTTCTCAAAACGCAGATTGCTCATCGAATCATGCACCTCCAGCCTTATTTTTGCCTAGGCTGGCGGAAAATATGCCCGTTTTGCACTTCTTTGAAAATTCCTGCAAAGCGGTTATTCCGCTTCTCCTAGACCATCTTCGGAAAATGTTGCTTGGTCATTAGTTTGGCAGGATTTTCTTTTGTTATGCAGCAAAACACATTTCTTTTTTGCAGCAGTTGGGCTGACTTATTTTAAACCGCTGCTGACAAAAAATCTAAGAGCAATCTCCGTTTTTCCTACTATGATTCGTTGGCGATTGTCGTTTGGATCTCTGTATCTTCCGTCATTTCACAGCTCATTTGCTCTATGCGATAGTCTCTCAATTCTTTGCCATCGAGAGTGCCTTCTATCTCATTCCCCCAACGGGCAAGTGAGATTGTGTCCTCCCTCATGCTCTTTAGGATAAATAGAGCACTTTTAGATCATGTATGGTGTCATCTAGGCAGGTAGGTGTTACACTGCCGCGAGCCAATATCTTAATGATTTCCTGTGCCTTTTCCTGAGAGCATACAGGTAAATAACTCTTGGCTCGCTCCTGCAAACCCACCATGCTGGTTTTGATAACCTCGATCTCATAGCGTTTTTGCTCTCTTGAAAATAAATAGTAGTCTAAACGAAACATCAATCCTTCTGATACAATGCAAGTCTCCTCCGGTACCATTCTTTTCATCTCCTCGTGTGTTTGCACTTATGCAAAACTAGACTAAGTGAACTTTTTTCACATAACAGCTATGCCTCTACAACAGGCAAGCTTCTGTTGCACATCTTTTTATCCCCTATG
>CALCVR010000219.1 GCA_937905915.1 uncultured Eubacteriaceae bacterium | reverse complement strand
GCTTGCTTGCTTGCTAAGAGCTTACCGCCCATTAACACGCCTGTCAATCCCCTTTGTATGTATTTCTTCTAAATATAAGTATATACAAAGTATTTCTTTCTGTCAATATAGATTGTTACAAAGAAGATCCTTTTGCTGCAGTAGTTGGTTCAACATTAGGGGGGATAGCTCTATTTTTTGGCTTGTTAGCCGGATACCTCGTATGGTTTGTCTAGACAAGCCATATGAGAGCCCGACAAATAAACCGCAAAATACAAACCTGTCCCCCAGTCCCAAGCTGCCCACTGCAGCAAAAGAGCCCTCTTTCCGGCCTCAATCCAAAAATCGTTGCCATGAGTAGGTGTCTCAATTCTGAACATCGGCTTTAAAAATGTCAATATATCATTTGACCAATGGGGAGGAGTAGAAAGCCCTACGCACCACAATGGACGACCGTTTGAATGAATAAAAAACTCTTCGCAATCCAAAAGGCAGGCGAATCGAAGAAAGTAAGTTCGACTCGCCTGCCTTTATAACAACTTTATAGGAAGTGCCTGTCAGTCGTCTACCGGCTCCCGTTTCACTTTGTAGACGGTTCCATTTGCCGCATCCACCTCCACTTCGAATTCCTCCGCTTCGGTTGCAAACGACACCTCGTAAATCCGCCTGCCTTCCTCCCGATCCAGCTTAGCATCCAGCTCCCTGACCCCTGCAGCTGCTTGCCCCGCCTTTTCCAGCGCTATGGTCTTTGCCCTCTCTGCGCCAATGTCAGTAGCCGACGGCTTGACCGGTTCATCCTGATCGTCGTCAATGTCGCCATGGTCATCATCGCGATCGCCATCATTGTCATCGTGGTCAATATCTTCGTCAGGCGTATCCTCCTCGTTCCTTTCCACCTTTAAGGCGGTGCCGGTCTCGGCATCCACATCCACCTCGACCTCTTGGGCACCCTGCGTCCATTCCACCTCATAGACGAGGCGGCCATCCTCAACGTCCAGCTCGCAGTGAAGGCCCTTCACCGCACTTTCCGAAGTGCCCAAATGCGCCAAAGCGCTCTTGATTGCCGCAGCATCGCCGATATATTTGCCGTCACTGGCCGTACCAGTTTGCACTGCATCCCCGGGCTTTAGCTGTTTTGATGCCGCCAAAAGGTTGAGATCGTTGATGGTGAGCTTTGCCAGGTCTTCAAAGTGGAAAAGCGGATTTTGCTCACAAAGCGACTGGATAATGCGGGCCTTCCCCAAAGAAATTTGCAAGCTTTCCGCCTTCTGGGCAAGGGATTCATCCGCCTTTACAGTCTGGGCCAAGATAGAGCCGTCAACGGCATTTTTCTTCAATACGGCGTCGATCTCCTCCATGAGCTCCTTCTCCAAACCATCTGCGCCGGTCCCTTGGACCGAGAGGAGCACGGAATTCGACTGGGTGCTCAGGTACCCATTTTTCACCATGGAGCCGATAATTGCATTCATAGCCACCTTTAGGTCGGCGTTTTTCAAATCCATCCCATCCAGCACCTTAGCAGCATCTGCATTGAGGGCTTTCGCCTCCAACACCCGTTCTCTTTGGTCTATTCGCAATGTGAGGCTGGGATTCACATCCAGAGAAACCGTGGCCATCTCGCTCTTCCCATTCCAATAGGAGAAGATGCCAAATGCGGTCCCTACCACCAGTGCAAAAGCCGCTACCATGGCCCCTAGCCTTCTCCAAGCCTTTCTGTTTGATGCCTTCTTCGGCAGTTCTAACACATTTTTTTCGCCTGGTTGCTGGCAGCTTTCCAGTATGGGGGACAATACATCTGGGGTGGCATGTTCCACTGCTCTTTTGATTGCGTCCTTCGCCTTTTTATCGTTCATTACCTTCACCCTCCCATAAGTTGATTGCATTTCTTTATAGCGCGGCGGTATTTGGATAGGACTGTTGGTAGCGCCAGGTCCATAAGCGCGGCGATTTCCCTGTGCTTGAGCCCTGCCACTGCATGCAGCAAAACGATCTGCCGTTCTTCCTCCCCCAGTTTTTCTATAAGGGCGCGCAGCAGAAGCCGCTCGTCCGACGTGGTACTGCCCACAGAGCCCAGCTGGCGTTCCAACTCCTCCGGATCCAAAGGACTCAACTTGGCAGCCTCTCGCAGCTTCATTCGTGCTAAGTTTTTTGCCACAGTGAGAATAAAAGCCATGGGCTTTCCCCTGGACTGGTAACTCTTCGCTCCGCGGTATAGATTGAGGTAGGTCTCCTGCAAAACGTCCTCTGCATCCGCCGGCCGTTTTAAAATCGAAAGGGCAAACCCATATACAGCTGCGCTAGTCAGGTCATAGAGTGTGGAAAGGGCGTCTTTTTCCCCTTCCCCAAGGCGCTCAAGGCAGTTTTCCAGCAGCGCCGTATCTGGTTCCCCCTGCCGCGAGTTTGACGTCAAATTTTCTGGCATGGTCTTTTCCCCCTTCACTCCACTAATGCATGAGTGGGCTTTTTTATTGCAGCAGATAGAAACTTTCGCATTTTTTGACTTTTGATACGCAAACCCTGCCACCCTGCATGAATACTAAAAATGGGGTGACATCTTTTTTGTCACCCCAATGCTTCTAGACAAGCCATACGAGATACCCGGCAAACAAACCACAAAATACAACCTGTCCCCCAGTCCCAAGCTGCCCACTGCAGCAAAAGAGCCCTCTTTCCGTTCTCATTGAAGTAGCGTTTATAACACATGGCTCACATCAGCGGCGCAAATAGAACAAAAAAACTTTCAAGCGCTTTTTCTTTCCGGCCTCGATCCAAAAATCGTTGCCATGAATAGGCATCGCAATTCTGAATGTCGGCTTTAAAAATGTCAATATATTGTTTGACCAATGGGGAGGAGTAGAAAACCCCACACACCTCATCATCTACCATAAGGCTGCGCATATCCATATTGACGGAGCCGATGCAGCAAATCTCATCATCGACCACCATGGTTTTGGCATGCACATAACCCCTATATTTATATACCTTTGCTCCATACTCCAATAATTGCCCGCAATAATAAGTGGTTACAGGATCTAAAAAGAAAC
This sequence comes from uncultured Eubacteriaceae bacterium, assembly GCA_937905915.1. GTDB lineage: Bacteria > Bacillota > Clostridia > Oscillospirales > Acutalibacteraceae > Solibaculum. Next base: position 3,003 of record CALCVR010000219.1, on the reverse strand, counting down.
TGGCTTTAATGCCGGGAATCATCAATTCAATCTCAACGCCACTAGCCGCTGCAGCCTTCAGCGCATCCAAAATAGATGCGTCCGGAATAAAGTAAGGGGTCTGAATGCGGATGCTCTTTTTGGCGCTGGAGATCATGCTGAGATAACACATTTTAACAGCTTCTTTATTGGTGTCAGCGCCCCCCACAATAAACTGGCAAAGCTTATCCGTGGCCTCAAATGTTTTGGCAGTAATAGATGAGACGTATGACACAGCCTGTTCCCAATGGATTTGTCTCACAGCACAAAGCCAATCTGTCAGGAAATACTCATCAAGCACATTTACACATTCGCCATCCAGACGGATCTGTGTGTCGCGCCAAGGATTTTTGACTTTTGCCATATTGGCATATTGCCTGCCAATGTTCATACCGCCGATATAACCTATCTGGTGGTCGATAGCGACGATTTTGCGGTGACTGCGGTAATGGGTAAAATAGGGCTTTACCCGAACCAATTTACCACCGGCATCGAGCAGTGGCTGGAACATTTTTTGCGGGGTGGAGAGATTGGCTATAAAATCACACAATACCAAAACTTCTATTCCCGCGGAAGCTTTTTCGGCAAGTACAGATACCAAAGCCTCCCCTATTTCGTCATGGTGAATGGTATAGAACTCTATGTAAATACACTGTTTCGCACTTCTGATATCCGCAAAAAGTTGCCGGTAATGCTCCTTACCATTGGTATATAGATCTGCGCGGTTATAGCTGGTGAGCCTACTTTGATTGTAGTTGCAGTTAAAACGGGCAACTCGCGACCCGACTGGGGACAAATTAGAGGGATCAACTATATTTGTTTGGGGAGGGCAGAGATTAGGCCGTTGTTTTTTTAAGCGCCTTTTGCGCGCAAAAGCAGTTATTTTAATTGACATCGTACTGCCGAATATCAAATACAAAATCGCACCGAAATATGGAAGGCACAGCAAAACAAAAACCCAAAGCAATGCTTCTGTAGGGGATTTACGCTCTAGGAATATCACAGCAATGAGCATGAAAATGTAGATAAAGAACAAAATCAGTTTTAACACAAACAAGCACCTTCTCTTTTATAGATGCAATTAAACACTACTTTTCTTCTTGACCCGTCTCTTTTCTCATATGGTTAAATACTGGAATATACATGAGCAAGGCGAAAACCATAACGGCCATCATCAGCAAGATAAGGCCATTCACAAGCGAAGGCGACAGGTGGGGAAAAACAAAAAGCAGCAGTAGGCCAACAAACAGTACGGCGGTGCATACTTTGCCAAACCACATTGCGCCATCCAGCATCTTGCCTTTTTTCAGGAAAAGCAACCCCATAATCCCCATGTAACCCTCTTTAATGGCCATAAGGCCGATCAAAGCCCACATCAGAGGGTATCGGATCGCCAGACAGATCGCCAACGCCGCATGTGTCAATTTATCCGCAATGGGATCGAGCACCTTACCCAACTCTGTAACCATGTCGAACTTTCTTGCCACCAATCCATCAAATAGATCCGTGAGACTGGAAAGCAAAACGATTCCAGCCGCCAATAAATAGTTTTCTTTTGCCGCATAAACATAGCAAAACACAGGGATGAGAAGGATGCGGAAATACCCCATCAAATTCGGAATCGAAAAAATTTCTTTTGCTTTAAGGCGTTTCATTGCAATCATCCTTTCCGGCTAAATACCGCTAATTCTATACCAAAATCCGCACCGCAGATTTCCTGCAGCGCTTATATGGAAAAACTCCCTGCTGAACACCGGCAGGGAGCTTTCCGTTTATCGATCGCATTTTCTTTTCTGCTGTCAAGAGCAGTGCCGGTTGGGACTGCACCAACAGCCAGCATAACCGCAATCCAAAAAGCGATATTACTTGTTCTCTCCGGTCCGCAGGTCGCCCTTGCCTTCGTTCGGCTGGAAAGGCGTTGTTAGATCCACTATACCACCCACGACATATCAAGTCATTTATGGTGTTTGATCAGCCCAAAAGCTTTGACGATTTCCAGCAGGATCACCGGGACAATGGCCAAACCGAAGCCCAGAACATACAGGTTAAGGGGCAGACGGATCAGGCCGAACACAGTGGCTACTGGGGGAATAAAGAGCACCAAGCACATCAAGGCCACAGAGACCAGGCTGGCCAGATTCAAATATTTGTTGGTAAAGAACCCGGTCTTAAAGAGAGATTTATGGGAACGCATGTTGTATGCGTGAAAGATCTGGGTGAAAGCCAGCACAAGGAAAGCCATGGTGCGACCGCCCTCGATTGTGCCGGTTACCTGGCCGCCAACACGGAAGCCGATGAGAGACAAAACGGCGAACATAATGCCCTGCAAAACGACCTGGACACCCAGCCCCTTGGCAAAGATGCCTTCCTTCTTCGGCTTGGGCCTGCGGTCCATTACATTGGGATCGATGGCCTCCATCCCCAGAGCGATGGCGGGAAGGGAGTCTGTGACCAGGTTGATCCACAGCAGCTGCATGGACAGGAAAGGAGCCTGGTTCCACAGAAGCATGGCAATGAAGGTAACGAGAACCTCGCCGATATTTGTACCCAGCAGGAATGCGACTGCCTTTTTGATGTTGTCGTAAATGCCCCGGCCTTCCTGTACTGCGGACACGATGGTGGCGAAATTGTCATCCATCAGCGTCATATCAGAGGCGCCCTTTGCAACATCGGTGCCGGTGATACCCATGGCACAGCCGATATCCGCTGCCTTCAGGGCGGGTGCGTCGTTGACGCCATCTCCGGTCATCGCCACGATGGCGTCTTTCCTCTGCCATGCCTTAACGATACGGATTTTATCCTCGGGGGAGACACGGGCATAGACTGCAATCCCCTCGACCTGCTTATCCAGTTCTTCCTCACTGATTTTGGAAAGGTCGCTGCCGGTAATTGCCCGATCACCGGTTTCCATAATGCCCAGCTGCTGGGCAATGGCGGAAGCGGTCAGCACATGGTCGCCAGTGATCATCACCGGCTTGATTCCGG
>CALCVR010000218.1 GCA_937905915.1 uncultured Eubacteriaceae bacterium | reverse complement strand
CCATCCTTTGTCATCCACCGGCGAAGAAGGGAGGCGCTGGCAAATCGACAGTGGGTACTGTCTTGATCGTGCTGCACGCCCATACGAGGGATGCACATAGGCTGAACGTTCCATCCAATACGGCGAGATGCCCGTAAATATTCAACGCCCAGTTGATCGTTGGGACTCTGTAAAACATCTGCTATATCTTCTCCCAACGCATGGGAAACCGCTTTCTGACGGACGCTTGGAAAGGGAAGCCCCTGATCCAGGTAATGAGGTAAAACCCTGAGGACATCCGGGTGATCGCAGGCAAGAGCCGCCTGCTTAAGCCGCTCTATATTGCCGCACTCACTGCCAAAGCTCAGTCCTTCTACGCATCCAAGCCCTTGAAGGAGAGACATCGCGCCAAAAGCAAACCCTTCGGCCGAGGACATACTCCAGGGAAGAGGAAGTTCCAGAACCAGGTCGACACCGTTTTGCAGCGCCATTTTTGCCCTGGCAAACTTGCTGACAACCGACGGTTCCCCTCGTTGGACAAAGTGTCCACTCATGACTGCCACGATATGCGTAGCACCGTTTTTTCTCGTTTCCATGATGTGATGGACATGTCCATAATGGAAAGGATTGTATTCCGCCACAATTCCGACAATTTTCACTTTTTCACCCTATCTTCCTGCCAAAACCGCTTGAAAGTTGCAGTTATTTGTAATATTATAAATAAGATACCTGAATTATTTTACACTGGATGGCTGTGTGATTCAATCCCTACAGCCATAAGTCTTAGGAGGGCATAGGCAAACATGAAAATTCTCGTCATCAACGCAGGCAGTTCTTCTCTCAAATATCAGCTCATTGATATGACTGATGAGAGCGTTCTGGCCAAAGGCAATGCAGAACGAATCGGTGTAGGCGGTAAAATCACCCATCGCACCGGCGACGGCCGTAAGTTCAGCTATGAAATTGAACTGAAAAACCATACCGCTGCTTTTAAAGAGGTTCAGAAAGTCTTGACCACCGGCGAAGGCGCTGTCATTAGTGACATGAGCGAAATCGCTGCTGTGGGTCATCGCATCGTGCAGGGCGGTGCCATCTTCAAAAAGTCTGAGCTGGTGGATCAAAAGGTCATCGACGGCATCGAGAGTTTGATTCCCTTGGCTCCGCTGCACAACAAAGCCCATTTGGAAGGCATCTTGGCTTGCCGTGAAGTGTTTGGTCCAGACGTTCCCGAAGTGGTTGTGTTCGACACCTCTTTCCATTCCAGGTCCGTCGTTACGGCTTCCACGGAACCTCTCACCGTTATGTCAGCCACCGTTGCGCCGAGATCATGGGCAAGGATCTAAAGGACCTCAAGCTCATCACCTGCCATCTGGGCAACGGTTCCTCCATCACTGCCATTGACCATGGCAAGGTTGTGGATACCTCTATGGGCCTCACTCCTTTGGACGGTTTCATTATGGGCACCCGTTCTGGTTCCTTGGATCCATCGGTGGTCACCTTCATTATGGAGAAAGAGAACTTAACTCCCCAAGAAATGTCCGATATCCTCAATAAGAAGTCGGGTATGCTGGGCGTCACCGGCATCTCCAGCGACAATCGCGATATTGAAATCGCTGCCGAGCAGGGTAATGAACTGGCCATCCTTTCTCAAGATATGTTCTTCTACCAAGTTCGTAAATTTATCGGTTCTTACATTGCCGCCATGGACGGTGTGGATGCCATTGTATTCACCGGCGGCTTGGGTGAAAACGGTGATCTGATCCGCGCCGACGTGTGCAAGAACATGTCGTTCTTCGGAGTTGATATCGATTACGATCTCAACAAGACCTGCTGCCGCGGCAAGGAAGGCGAGCTCTCCACTCCTAATTCTAAGATCAAAGTATATGTCATCCCCACCAATGAGGAACTGCTCATTGCGCGGGATACCAAGGCTTTGGTGGAGCAGTCCAAGTGATTGATATCCGTTTTCTATTTTGTTTTATAGAAAAAGAAAGACAGATAGCGTAGAAACGCTATCTGTCTTTCTTTTTCTATGGGATTTAGTCTCTGGATTCCACAGTGTCTCGATCCCGGAACAGGAGGGAGATGCACCACAGTCCAGCCAAAGCGACCAACGTGAAGATCACGCGGCTAACAGCAGCTCCCTGGCCACCAAACAGCCAGCCAACGATATCAAATTGGAAGATACCGATGCTGCCCCAGTTGATGGCACCGATGATGACCAAGATCAAAGAAATCTTGTCCAACATTTGATTCAACTCCTTGTAATGCGTTTTGCCTATAGTATGAGCCCTTTCCCTTTGTTTTATTCTTCCATTTCGGAAAAAGCTCATTTCTTGTCATAAGTCTATTTTGCTATACAAAGGAGAACAACAAAAAATAGACTCTGCGAAAATCACTTCGCAGAGTCTATTGTATCCAAAAATCGCATTTTTAAACCTTTATCCAG
>CALCVR010000217.1 GCA_937905915.1 uncultured Eubacteriaceae bacterium | reverse complement strand
TCCAGCAGCGCTGCCAGTCAGACCACCCCGGTCAATATGACCAATGAAGAGATCCAAACCGCCATCACTGCCGTAGCCCAGAAGGTATCTCCTTCTGTAGTAGGCATCCGTGTAACCACATCCTATGGCCAGGGCGGAGGTTTCTACGGTTCCAACGATTCCACCAGTGAGGGATCGGGCGTTATCTACACCTCGGACGGCTACATCATTACCAATTACCACGTTATTTCCTCCGCTGTGGAAGGAAGTTCCTCCGGTAGCAGCCAGAGTGATCCCTTCGGTGGTATTTTTGGAATGCCAAACAATACCCCTACCTCTTCAACCATTCAGGTATACCTGGCCAGCGACAATGAAAATGCCCTTACTGCTCAACTGGTAGGATACGACGTCAGTGCCGACCTAGCGGTACTGAAGGTAGATAAAACCGATCTGCCCGCCATTGAGGTGGGAAATTCCGACAACCTATCCATAGGACAAAACGCCATCGCCATCGGAAGCCCCGGAGGCCTTGACTTTATGGGCAGTGTAAGCTCGGGCATCATCAGCGGTCTTAACCGTAAGATCCAGACCGAAAACGGTGTAGAGATGAATTTGATCCAAACCGACGCCGCTATCAACCCCGGCAATTCGGGAGGGGCTTTGGTAGACATCAACGGCAAACTCATCGGTATCAACAACTCCAAAATGGCCGGTGAATCCTTTGAAGGAATGGGCTTCTCTATCCCGGTCAACGAAGTGGTGGAGATCTGCGACCGCATCATCAACAACGAGAATTCCCCCACTCCTTACCTGGGCGTGACCATCGATTCGTCCTATGATTCTGATACTTTAGAGCGTATGGGATATCCAGCCGGCGTTGTAGTCAATTCGGTGGCGGAGAATTCCCCGGCCGCAGCGGCAGGCATCCAGCGGGGCGATATCATCACCGCCATCAATGGAGCGGAGATCACCAGCTTTGCCCAGCTCAGCAGTGAAAAGAGCAAATATTCTGTAGGCGAGACCATCACCGTCACCATTTATCGCCTGGGCCAGAGTGCCGACGTGCAGTTGACCTTAGGTCAGAGCAGCGAAGGCTAAGGAGTAAGTCCGGTCCAAAGAGACCGTTAAGATATAGATGATCAAAAGCATCCAGGGAGCAAAAGGGAATGCTGTCCCCCTATCCCCGCCGAGGGAAGAGGGAGGACGGCATCCCCTTTTTGCTGTTTTAAGGAAAAGATGGGCTTGTACCTCAAGAGCAAAAGATATGCATTTTTAATGGAAATATTTCTGCTTTTATGCACAGTATCTATACTTTGACAAAAAGTGAAGAGAATAGAAGCATACTATTGCAATAGAGAGATAAATTCAGAAATTCAAAATAAATAGGGGTAAACGGTGAAAAACAAGAAAAAACAAGGGTTGAGGAAAGGAGGATGGGGTGGTATAGTTTATGACATAGATACAACCGTATTTGGGTGGTGGACGATATGCCGGAACTGGCACGGTTTTACGTGGTAGAGGCCTCAGCTTTGCCTGAGGTATTTTTGCGAGTGGCCGAGGCAAAGGAATATTTAAACAATGGCCAGGCACAAAGCTCGGCGGAGGCCTCCCGGATGGCGGGCATCTCCCGCAGCGCGTTTTACAAGTATAAAGATGCGTTTTTCCCCTACAACGATCGGACGAATTCCTGTATCATTACCATGCATATGATATTAAGGGATCGGCCGGGGGTATTATCGCAGGTCATCGCCAGCCTGTACCAATCAGGGGTTAATATTCTGACCATTAATCAGAATATCCCGGTAATGGGAGCAGCGCCGGTGTCCATCTCGGTGAGGGCCGACCAGGAGGACTTCAAATTAGAGGATCTGTTGGGGGCGCTCAAGGAGGTCGACGGCGTCCAGAGCATCGAGAACGTGACGGGGGAATGACCAACGCCGCAAATAAGGGTCACAGTGGAGAAATAAATAGGGACTTGTACGGAGGCCGGAGGCCGCGGGCAGGTGGACAAGAGAGGATGAAGATAACATGGTTCAAATCGCAGTGTTAGGTCATGGAACGGTAGGATCCGGCGTAGTGGAGGTGCTTCGTAAGAACCACGAGAGCATCACGAAAAAGGCCCACGACGATATTAACATTAAATACATTCTGGATCTTCGGGAATTTCCTGAATTGCCTTATGCCGACAAATTCGTCAAAGATTTTTCCATCATCGAAAACGACCCGGAGGTGGATGTGGTGGTGGAATGCATGGGAGGCTTGCATCCGGCCTATGACTTTGTCAAGGCCAGCATGCTCAAGGGCAAACATGTGGTGACGTCCAATAAGGAATTGGTGGCCACCAAAGGAGCCGAACTCTTAAAAATCGCCCGGGAAAAGAACCTTAGCTTTTTGTTTGAGGCCAGCGTAGGGGGAGGTATTCCCATTATCCGGCCTCTGTATCAGTGCCTGGCGGCCAATGAAGTTTATGAAATCGCCGGTATTTTGAATGGCACCACCAATTTTATCCTTACCAAGATGATTCGGGAGCAGATGAGCTTCCAGGACGCCTTGGATATGGCTCAAAAATTGGGTTATGCCGAGCGAGATCCCAGTGCTGATGTGCAGGGGGATGATGCCTGCCGTAAGATTTGTATTTTGGCGTCGCTGGTGTTTGGCAAGCATGTGTATCCCGAGCAGGTGCACACCGAAGGCATCACCAACATCACCCTGGAGGACGTGGAATATGCTGACAGTTTAGATGGAGTCATCAAGCTGCTGGGCCGGGTCAAGAAGCTGGAAGACGGTCATCTGTCGGTGATGGTCTGTCCGGCCATTGTGGGCCGGGACGGCCAGCTTGCCAGCGTGGAGGATGTATTCAACGGCATCCTGGTGCGGGGCGACGCTGTAGGGGACGTGGTATTCTATGGCCGCGGCGCGGGCAAACTGCCCACTGCATCAGCAGTGGTAGGAGACGTCATCGACTGCGTCAAACGCTTGGAGTATAAGAAGTACCTCTGCTGGGCCGAAGGGGAAGAGGGCTATGTCAAAGATTATCGCGATACATCCAGCCGGTTCTATGTGCGGCTGAAGGCATCAGAGCCCCAGAAAATAATGGAATCGGCTAAACAGGCCTTTGGAGAAGTTAGAATGGCGCATCGAGACAACGCGCCAGAAGACGAAGCAGCTTTTTCCACTCTGTCGGAAGTGCGGGAAGGTGATTTAGAGAAGATGATTTCCCAGTGGGAGCAGGAAGGAGCCCAAGTGTTGGGCCGTATCCGGCTGTTTGACTATTAATTGAAAAATAGATTTCCAAGGATAGAAAAGGGGTGCAGTGCATGGTAAGAATAACAGTACCGGCTACCAGTGCCAATCTAGGCGCAGGGTTTGATGCCTTAGGCCTGGCCCTGACGCTTTACAACGAAGTGTGGCTGGAGGAGAGCGACCGGGTGGACATTGCCTCCGTAGATGGTACAGTGATTCCCACCGGGACGGACAATATGATCTTTCAGAATGCGCGGCATCTCTATGAACTATGCGGCCGTCCGTTTTGTGGGCTAAAAGTACGGCAGAAAAACGGCATCCCCATGACCAGGGGACTAGGGAGCAGTTCGGCTTGTATCGTGGCGGGGCTGCTGGGAGCTAACGCCCTGCTGGGGGAACCCATGGAACGACAACAATTGCTGTCCATCGCCGCCCATATGGAAGGACATCCCGACAACATTGCGCCGGCTATTCTGGGCGGGCTGGTGACGTCGGTGATGGAAGGCGGGCAGGTGTATAGCGTTAGTGTGCCGGTGTCGGATCGGATCCAGTTTGCGGTGATGATCCCGCCTTTTGAGATTAAAACAGAATTTGCCCGGGGTATCCTACCGGGCAGTTTATCCCGAGCCGACGCGGTGTTTAACTTGTCGCGCGCAGCGCTGATGACAGCGGCCTTATTTTCCGGCCGCATGGAGAATTTGAAGGTGGCGGTACAGGACCGTATCCATCAGCCCTATCGTTTGGGATTGATCCCCGGTATGCGGGAAGCTTTTGATGCCGCCTATGACTTGGGAGCCTACGGAGTCTATTTAAGTGGAGCGGGCCCCACCATCGTAGGCGTGGTGGACGCCCGGGAAGATAAGGAAGATTTCAGCCGCCGGCTGTCACAGGGG
>CALCVR010000216.1 GCA_937905915.1 uncultured Eubacteriaceae bacterium | reverse complement strand
ACATGGGCCAGCGCTCCATCCCATACGACCTATGCTTCCATCGTGTTTGACAACCCTGTGAAGGAAAACGACCTCACCATGATCGATTACAGCACCGATGCCAACAGCGAAGCCGGGGCCAAAGTAGAGCAGTTCCGCGGCGATGTGGCTGGTAAAATTGATTACCAAGGCACTTCCTACAAGGTTGGCCGGTTTATGTATCTTCATATGCCCACCGATTTCCCCGCTTTGAGGGATGAGACCGATATCATCTTCGAAATCACCTATTATGACATCGGTACCACCCCTATTACCTTTGAGACAGCCAATACCACCAAAACCGGTACCGAACGGGATTTTGGCAACCGTCATAATATCCCGAGAAGCAATACCGGCGAGCTTGTAACCTATCGGCTCTATCTCAACAATGTGGGCATGCGCCGCGGCCAGAACAACAGTTGCGACCTGCGCATCAACGGCGGCGGCTCCGGTCCCAACATGTACATCAAGAGCGTGGTTATCTGGGCAGGCACTGAACCGTCCATCGATTCCATCCCCGCCCCTACCTTTGCCCCTCAGACCGAGCAAAACAACTTGATCGGCAAAACCCTTGCGGGCTATCAAATGTGGTTCACCTCCAGTCCCACCAACAGCGGCTGGGTCCATTGGAGCAACAACAAGCGTCCGACAGAGTACGGTACCATTAAGTTTGAAAACTATCCCGACGTCAGGGAGTACCCCGATTCTGTTCTGAACGAAACCGGCCTTCCGGATCTGCCGGACGGTACCCCTTCCAAGCTGTTCACCTCCAAGAACAAGGAAGTGGTTGACCTCCACTTTTCTTGGATCGATCAGTACGGTATGGACGGCGTAGCGGTCCAGCGGTTTACCGGCGAAACCGTCCCCTCGGAAACCCCTACTAGAAATCACATTAATTTAGTACAAGACGCTGCGGAAAAATATGGGAAAACCTTTTACGTTATGTATGACTTCACCGGCACCAGCAATCAAAGCGATACCATCGCAAATAAAATCAAACGGGACTGGATCTACAGCATCGAGCAAAAAGGCATCGTAAGTTCTCCCAGTTACGCCCACGCCGATGGGAAACCAGTGGTTTGCCTCTGGGGATTGTCCGGTGTAGTCAGCGAAAGCGACGGCAATACCTATATCCGCAAAGACCCCGCTTTGGAAATTATCAACTGGTTCAAAGACAGGGGCTATTACATCATCGGCGGCACCCCGGACAACGATTGGACCGAACGTACCGACGGCTATGAGCAGGTCTACCAGTCCCTGGATATGATCTCTCCCTGGACCCCTGGCCGTTACGGACGTTCCTTGGACGACATCGTCCCGTGGCTGGACGCGCATGTGCCGAGGGAACTTGCCTACTGTGAGAAATACGGCATTGAGTACCAACCTGTTATGTTTGCCGGATTCAACTGGTCCAGCTTCCAGCCCTATCCCCCCAATGAAATTCCGAGAGAAGCAGGCGAAATGCTGTGGACCCAAGCCAAGTACTTGAAAAACAAGGGCATTGACACCGCCTACTTCGCCATGTTTGATGAATACGATGAAGGCACCGCTTTGATGAAGACGGCGGAAGATTCCTATATGCTTCCCGTCGGTGAAAAACCTTACTTCCAAACCCTGGCAGCGGACGGAAGATGGCTATCTTCCGACTTCTATCTCCGTTTGGCCGGCGCCGTCATCGACCTATTCCAAAATGATGACGCATCCATCTCCATGGATGCTCCCGTTCCGATTGCCTATTCGGAAGGCCCTGTCTACTGGCGCAACAGCTTTGAAAGGCGGTATCAGGAACCCAATTCCGGCGGTTATGAGGGCGGCTATAACAACGTAGACGTCTGCCTCTATAAGCCTGAGGTGTTGGAATCCAAAGACGTTTCCGGCACAAAAAATGAGATGCTCCAGGGAACGGGACATTTTGGGTCCTTCTGCTTCCACTTTGGCGGCACCAGCTCTTCTGATTCCTCGGTGTATCAATACAAGATCGCCGAAACAGCAATCCTGGCGCCAAAAGATCTACAGCTTTCCTACTGGATCAAGGCAGAGAGTACCTTGGGCAAATCGGTTTATGTGGATCTTCAGTTTGAAGATGGCAGCCTATTAAGTGAAAAACCCGGTTTTATCCAAAAAAAGGCAGCCAGCGCCGACGGTTGGGACCAAATTACGGTTGATTTGGACTCCTCCCTCATAGGCCAAAACATCACGGCTGTTGTGGTATCGTATGCCGGCGGAGAAGGGGACTTTGAAGCCAACATCGACGATATCGTGATCCAAATTAAGCAGTGAAAAACTGCAACCTTGGGCGCCATGCCGGGCGACGGCGCATCGGACGGTCAAGCCGTGTGCCAAGCCAGTAGCAGTTTAATACCAGGTGGCTGAGTCGGCACTATCAATTGGCAAGATCTTTTCACACCAAGTAAAAGCCCTATCCAGAGGTGTTTCCTCTGGATAGGGCTTTTTTACACGAGATAACAGAAGTTTATCTTTTCACAACTTAAAGCAGAGCCAAACTCTTATTTGGAGCTCGTCACGCTTCACAAGGCCCTCGGAAAGCGTCTATCCCACGCTCCCCTGTCCGCACTCTCAGGGCGTCGCATACCTCTGTGACAAACACCTTGCCGTCCCCTACTTCACCGGTAAAAAGGGCCTCTCTTACCGCTTCCAGCACCTTCTCATAAGGGATCTCGCTGACATAGACGTCCACCTTGATCTTGGGAAGCAACTGTATCTCTCGTTTGACGCCCCGGTAAGTGGTGACGTATCCGCTCTGAGCGCCGCAACCTTCTACCTTATAAACCGTCATACCCTGCACGCCAACGGCGTTGAGAGCCGACTTCAGGTCGTCAAAACTCTCCCGGCGGGTGATGATCTCAATCTTATACATTTTATCCGACATGGTCTTGACCTCCTTGCACTCAGTCGTCATAAGCCGACATTTTGTATTCCGACATGTCCAGGCCCACCAATTCGTGGTCCGGCTTGATGCGCAGCCCAAAGATCTTATCGGCCGCCTTGAAGGTCAAGAAGGCCAGTCCGGCCGCAATGGGCAGGCATACCGCAAGTCCCAGCAGCTGCATCAGCAATTGGTGGACGCCGCCGCCATAGAACAGGCCGTTTTGTGTGGAGAAAAAGCCGATCATAATGGTGCCCACCGCCCCGCCGACGCCATGTACCGCTACAGCTCCTACCGGATCGTCAATTTTCAGTTTGTTGTCCACAAACCCTACCATAAAGGTCATACATACCGCCGCAATGGCCCCTACGGCAATGGCTCCCACTGGACTTAACACATCGGCGCCGGCTGTAACGCCTACCAATCCTGCCAAGATTCCGTTGAGCACCATGCCGGGATCTACCTTCTTATACAGGATCATGGTTAGAAACATGGTTGCAAGCGC
>CALCVR010000215.1 GCA_937905915.1 uncultured Eubacteriaceae bacterium | reverse complement strand
AAAGCCGCCATAAATTCCCGTGGATGGTGGCACTTCATGTAAGCCGTCTGGTAGGATACCGTGGCATAAGCGGCCGCGTGGGATTTGTTAAAGGCATAGGAGGCAAAGGAGGACATCTCATCAAAGATGGCATTGGCGGTCTGTTCATCCACCCCCCGGCGGATGCAGCCTTCGCACTCCAGAGTACCGTCTTCCCGCTCTAAACCGTAGATAAAGTTTTTACGCTCCTGCTCCATGACATCGTGCTTTTTTTTGGACATGGCACGGCGTACAATATCGGCACGGCCGTAGGAGTATCCCGCCAGGCTGCGGAACACCTGCATGACCTGCTCCTGGTAGATGAGGCATCCGTAGGTCACATCCATAATAGGGCGAAGCAGCTCGTGACGATAGGTGATGTTCTCAGGATGATGGCGGTTTTCAATATACCGCGGGATGGAATCCATGGGGCCGGGACGATACAGGGAGATAACGGCGATGAGATCTTCCACTGAGCGAGGGCCAAGCTGCACCAACACCTGGCGCATCCCCCCCGATTCAAACTGGAACACCCCTTCGGTCTGGCCGGCGGCCAGCATGCGAAAGACCTCTTCGTCTTCTAAAGAGATTTTATCCAAATCGAAATCAGGAGTATGCCGCTTGACCATTTCAGCGGCGTCATACAGCACCGTCAAGGTACGAAGCCCTAAGAAATCCATCTTCAGGAGGCCCAGTTCCTCCAAGGTGGTCATGGTGTATTGGGTGACCACCGACTCGTCGTTTTTGGCCAGCGGCACATAGCTTGCCACCGGATCCCTGGTGATGACCACGCCGGCGGCATGAGTTGATGCATGCCGGGGCATACCTTCCAATTTTCGGGCGGTATCGATGAGGTTTTTGATCTCCGGCTCGGCATCGTACCGGGCTTTCAGCTCTGGAGAGACCTTCAGCGCCCGGTCGATGGTCATTTTAAGCTCAAAGGGAACCAATTTCGCCACTGAATCTACGGTAGCGTAGGCCACCCCCAATGCCCGGCCTACGTCCCGGATGGCAGCCCGGGAGGCCATGGTCCCAAAGGTGATAATCTGGGCTACATGATCGGCGCCGTATTTCTCCACCACATAGTCGATGACCTTTTGACGGCGCTCATAGCAAAAGTCAATATCAAAGTCGGGCATGCTGACCCTCTCAGGATTGAGAAACCGCTCAAACAGCAGGTTGTACCGCATAGGGTCGATGCCGGTGATGCCGATGCAGTAGGCCGCCAGGGACCCGGCGCCCGAGCCGCGCCCCGGGCCTACGGGGATTCCGTTTTCCTTGGCGTAGCGCACAAAGTCGTGCACAATGAGGAAATAGTCCACATATCCCATAGAACGGATGGTTTCCAATTCATAGTCAAGCCGCTGGATGAGAGATTCGTCCGGATTATCCCCATAGTGGCGGTAAAGGCCTTTGTAACACATCTCCCGGAAATAGGTATAAGCGTCTTTGCCGTCTGGCACCTGGAAATAAGGCAGCTTGGTATTGCCAAACTCAAAATCGAAGCTACACTGCTCGGCGATCTTGACGGTGTTCTCGATGGCCTCCGGGACGTCCGGGAACAGGGCGGCCATCTCCTCCTCGCTTTTGATGTAGAACTCGTCGGTGGGGAATTCCATACCGATGTCTTCATCCACCGTCTTATTAAGCTGGATGCACAAAAGCACGTGCTGAAGACGGCTGTCCTCCCGGGTGAGATAGTGGGCGTCGTTGGTGGCGGCCATGGGGATGCCGGTCTCCCGGGATAGGCGGATGAGATCAGGCAGGATATCCTGCTGCTCCTGGATGCCATGGTTTTGCAGTTCAATGTAGTAGTTGCCCTCGCCAAACACCCCTTTATACCACAGTGCCGTCTGCTTAGCGGCCTCGTAATCTCCCCGCACCAGGGCTCTGGGAATCTCGCCTGCCAAGCAGGCCGACATGCAGATGAGCCCTTCGTGATACTGCTCTAAGAGCTCGTGATCCACCCGGGGTTTTCCATAGAACCCCTCGGTAAAGGCCCGGGACACCAATTGGATCAGGTTTTCATATCCCGTTTCATTTTTGCAAAGCAGGATCAGGTGATTGTTCTCCCGGTCCAGGCCGTGGACCCGGTCGGTCCTCTTCCGGGCGGCCACATACACTTCGCACCCAATAATAGGCTTGATCCCATGCTTTTTAGCCGCTTTATAAAAATCCACCGCGCCGTACATCACGCCGTGGTCAGTGATGGCCACAGCCTTCTGCCCCAGCGCAGCGGCTCTCTCTACCAGTCCTTCGATGCGGCAGGCGCCGTCCAAAAGGCTGTATTCGCTATGTACATGCAGATGGCAAAAACCCATCCGATCCCCTCCCCTTATTCTGATTCACTGAGGGTGCGGCGCAGTTCCTCGGCCAACTCATGGATGCGCCCTAATCGATGATTGACCCCCGAACGGGACAGCGGTGTGGACAACAGCCCTCCCAGCTCCCGCAGGGACAGTTCTTGATTTTGAAGCCGCAATGCCGCCAATTCCTGCAAATCCTCCGGCAGGGAGGAAAGCCCCCGCCGCTTTTGAATTAGCAAAATGTCTTTCACCTGATTGGCGGCGGCCGTCACCGTTTTGCTGATGTTGGCGGTATCGCAGTTGGTGACGCGGTTGGTGCGGTTTCGGATGTCCTTGTATATTTTCACGTTCATAATGGACAGCGACGCGTTGATGGCGTGGATGAGGGTGAGGAAATCCTCGATCTGTTCGCTCTCCTTAAAATAGAGCACATGGCCGCCTTTGCGCACCAAGGTTTTGGGCGTCAGGCTGTATTCTCCCAAAACGGTAGCTAAGTCGGATGCAAGGTTGCGAAATGGGACGGCCAATTCCAAATGGTACTCCTTTTGCGGATCGGCCAAAGTGCCGCAGGCCAAAAAGACGCCCCGCAAAAATGCAGCCGCTCCCTCGTCGTCCTCGGTATTGGCCCGGTTGATACGCAGCTGGATATCCTTCACCGTATGGCCGAAACAGTCCAGAACCCGCTCCCGCTGAGCTGCTTCCGGAACCGACACCACAAAAAAACGGCTGCCTTCCTTTTTGTCCGACGACCGTTCCACCGGCACCTGTACACCGATCAGTGCGTCGATGACCTGGGCGTACAGATGAGCCACCTTTTCGTTTTCGGTATAAAGACAGACGCGTTCGGCCGAAAAGGCTCGTCCAAACAAAAGCATGCCATAAGCTTGGGCCTTTAATGTGGACTCCGTCCCCAGGCCCAGCCCGCACAGCTCCTCCTTGACCTCGGCTGAAAAGGACATCCTGCTTCCTCCTCCCCGCTGGACGTCCTAATTTCCCGCCTCAGCGTTTATTAATATCCCGATGGTTGACGGTAACACGCCTCCCCTTGTCCAGCAGATGCTGGCACAGCAGGTCGGCAATAGTCACCGAGCGATGTTTGCCCCCGGTACAGCCGATGGCGATGACCAGCTGGCTCTTTCCCTCGTTGGCATAGAGGGGGATCGTATAATCCACCATATCCAGAAGACGTTTGACAAAGCCTTTGGTGGAATCCCATTCCAATACGTAATCCCGCACAGGAGCATCCAGGCCGGTTTTGTGCTTGAGTTCATCGATGTAAAAAGGGTTGGGCAGACAGCGCACGTCAAACATCAAATCGGCCTCGTTAGGAATGCCGTACTTAAAGCCGAAGGACATGCAGTGGATGATCATCCCCTTGGACACGTCCCCCAAAAACAGGTTGGTGATGCGTTCCTTTAACTGGGCCGGGGATAAGTAGGAGGTGTCGATGGTGTAGTCGGCCCGCTCGTAGATGGGATGAAGCAGTTCCCTCTCCCGCTCAATGGCACGTTCCACCGACCCATTGGTCTCATCGGCCAGGGGATGGCGGCGGCGGGTCTCCTTATACCGGTTCTCCAGCACTACATCCTGACAGTTTAGAAAGAGGATCTTGTAGTCGCAGCCTTGCCGCTTTAAGTCCTCCAAACCTTCAAAAAAGCCGTTGAACAGGGTCCCGCCCCGTGTGTCGATGACCATGGCCATTTTGGAAATGCTGTCGTTGGACTGGAGGCAAAGTTCCACCACCTTGGACACCAGTTTAGGCGGAATGTTATCCATACAGAAAAATCCAATGTCCTCCAAAGCGTTGATGGCCCGGGACTTTCCTGCTCCTGATAAACCGGTTACAATGACAAATTCCATACACCTTTCACCTCTGTCCTATGGTTTTGACCTCGCACTCCAGCGGAATACCACACTGGCGAAGCACCTCTTCCTGAATGATTTCAATCAAGCGGCAGACGTCCTCGCAGGAAGCGCCGCCGTCGTTGATGATAAATCCCGCGTGCTTTGGGCTGACCACCGCCCCGCCTACACGCCGTCCCTTGAGACCGCACTGGTCGATTAGGGCCGATGCATATCCCTTGGCCGGACGTTTGAACACACTTCCTGCGCTGGGCCATTCCAGGGGCTGTTTTGCCTTGCGGCGGCCTAAATAATCGTCCATGGCCTCCTTGATGGCGGCAGGATCCCCGGGGCGCAGAGAGACCTCCACGCTGGTGATGACGGCAAAGCCGCTGCTGTAGGCGCTGTGGCGGTAGGAGAGGTCCAAGTCGCTTCCTTCCAAGCGGCCGGGAGTGCCGTCCAGCTCCACATGGTTGCAGGCTGAGAGCACGTGGGACATCTCGCCCCCATAGGCTCCCGCGTTCATAGTTGCTCCGCCTCCGGCGCTGCCGGGGATGCCAAAGGCAAATTCCAGCCCTGTTAAACTTTTTTCCAATGCAAAGCGGCAGAGGTTGGCCATAGTAGCGCCGGCGCCGCAGCGGATGACGTTGGGGGAAACAAGCCGCATCTCCTGAAGCCCCTCTCCCACATGCAAAACCAGACCGCGGATGCCCTTATCCGCCACCAGCATATTGGATCCGCAGGATACCACCGTCACCGGGATCCCCTTCTCCTTGGCCAATCGGACAGCCTCTACCAGCTGCTCCTCCGATCGGGGAGAGCAAAACAGGTCGGCCGGTCCTCCAATGCGGAAGGTGGTATGCTTTGCCATAGATTCCTCTTTTAAAACAGGGATATCCTGTTCTAAAAGCTGATGATACAAACGATCCATTATGGTGTGATTCATTCCATCTTCCTCCTATATGAGAAACCTTTGCCCCATTTACTTTAATTGTTAGTGTGCCCCATCCGATCCGACAATTTTCATGTATGATCCTGGATTTGGCATTTCATTTCCTTAATTAAGTATATCATACAACCGATTGAATTAGAAT
>CALCVR010000214.1 GCA_937905915.1 uncultured Eubacteriaceae bacterium | reverse complement strand
AGAAGTCCGTCGGCATTGAGCGGGATACGGGAAGCCGTTTCTTTGGAATCGAATAGTAGGCTGTAGTCCTCAAAACGTTCCCCGTCCTCCAGCGGACAATGGAATGCAGGATGAGCGCCAATGGAAAAGTACATAGTGGAGCTATCGGGATTTAAAACTTCATAAGTGACCGATAGATGATTGCCTTCCAAACGGTAGATAATACGCAGCACAAAGGGATAAGGATAAACCGACAAGGTATCCGCCGATGAACTAAGCTCAAAGGTAAGCTGGTTTGCCGACTGCCCCACCACTTGGAACTCACGGACGCGGGCCAGACCATGTTGAGGAAGGTGATAGGTTTTTCCCTCTACCGTATAGGTGTTGTCGTTTAACTTGCCGACGATGGGAAAAAGGATAGGAGCGTGGTATTTCCAAAAGACAGGATCGCCGTCAGAGAGATACTGTGTTCCCTCTTTTTTTCCAGTGATATGATGGAGCTCGCCGCCCATGGTATCGACACTGATTTTTATTTGATCGTTTTCCAGCCAATAAAGCATAAAAGAAAACCTCCCTGTCAATGATGCAGTTAGACTTATCCTACAAGTATACCCGAACAATTCAAACTTCGCAACCGCATTTAAAGAATTCCTCCGTGATTTTCTATCTCGCTCCCCGCAATGCTCTTGACAAACCCGCTTACAAGATGGGATAATGAAAAGAATCAAAGAAGATCATGCCGATTTAATGGATGTGAAAGATTCCGCCCGTGTTGTATGCTGTGCGGAAGGTCCGCTAAGGACGGCCGGTTTGTTTGGAAAGGGGCGAAGAAAATGAGGGTCATTACAGGGATTGCCAAGGGAAAACGTCTCATCACAAGGGAAGGCACCGATGTGCGCCCCACCACAGAACGAGTCAAGGAAGCGCTGTTTAGCATCTTGCAGTTTGATCTGGAAGGCCGGCGAGTTTTAGATCTGTTTGCCGGATCGGGCCAATTGGGTATTGAAGCATTGAGCCGCGGCGCCGCGTCGGCGGTGTTTGTGGATTCCAGTGCGCAAAGCATTAAGGTTATCCAGCAGAATTTGCAAAATACCGGCCTTAGCCAAAACGCTCAAGTGGTGTGCAGCGATTTTGCCTCTTATTTGGCGGGCAACACAGGAACCTTTGACATTGTATTTTTAGACCCGCCCTATCGAAAAGGCATGCTGGAAGACGCGATTCCGCTGATGGCGTCCCGTCTGAATGCCGGAGGGAGCCTGGTGTGTGAGCATCCGAAGGGCACTGAACTGCCGCAGGCGGTAGGAAACTTAAGCCGGGTGAGGACCTATTCTTACGGCCAGATTTTAATTTCATTGTATCGAGGTGAGGCATCGTGATTACCGCTATTTGTCCAGGTAGCTTTGACCCGGTGACGCTGGGGCATATTGATATTGTCACCCGCGCCGCCTCTATGTTTGATCATGTGATCGTGACGGTTATGGCTAATTTTCATAAAAAGCCGGCCTTTTCCGCTCAGGAGAGGGTGGATATGCTTCGCCGTACCATCCATCTGCCCAATGTAGAGGTGGATTGTTATGATGGACTGCTGGCCGATTACGCCAGAGAAAAGGGAGCCAAAGCAGTGGTCAAGGGGTTAAGGGCGGTATCCGATTTCGAGTATGAATTTCAGATGGCCCTGACCAACAAACGCATGAACCCGGAGCTGGAGACGGTGTTCCTCACGACCCGGTCGGAGTATATGTTTTTAAGTTCCAGCATTGTCAAGCAGGTGGCTACTTTGGGAGGAGACATCTCCGGCTTTGTGCCGCCCAGCATTATGGAAGAAATCCAATCTCGTTTTTATAGAGGAGGTCGTCTTATATGACTGTCGATGAATTATTGGATCAAATTGATGAGTTAATGGAAAAAGCTTTTAATTTTCCTTTGAGCGGCGGCAAATGTGTGGTGGATTCGGAACGGGTGCAGGAAATTGTGGATGACATTCGCCTCAATCTACCTCAGGAGATCCGCCAGGCTAGGGCTATTGTAGCCGATCGCGGCGATATCATCGCCACAGCCCGCCGGGAGGGCGAAGGCATTGTCCGCGCTGCTGAGGAGCGTGCCCGCAGCCTGGTAGCCCAGGAGGAGATTACCAAACAGGCCCAACAGAAGGCTACCGAGATTCTGAGCCAAGCCCAATTGAAGGCCCGGGAGATGCGCAAGGCGGCCAACGACTATGTGGATGAGCTGATGAAGCGGGCGGATGAAGCGCTGACGGCCAATGTGGTCAGCGCACGAGAGCAGGCCAAGAAAAACGACGAGGCTATGATGCAGCTTGTGTCCGAATTGCGCCATACCCGCCAGAATCTGCGGACTTCCAAAAACAGCGACTGAACGGTATAAAAAAGAAAGACCCCCGCTTCTCTTTTGGGAGAGCGGGGGTCTTATGGTTCACCCTATGTCCTCAGGGGCATCGGTAAACACCGTCTCAATGATGCGAACGCATTGTTTTGGGGAATACCGCCAGCTTTCCATACGATTGCCTTCAAAGAAATAACGGGGTTCCGTAGGGGGGTAATCGGCGTCAAAGGCGTCGATGATGATCAGCTTTACCTTCATCCGGTCGGGAATTAGGCTTTTGATAAAGACACAGGCCTGCTGCCCGGCGCGGACATCATCCCGAGGTTCGGCCAGCCCGGCCAAATTGGGAGCCAACTCCACAAAAACGCCGTAATTCTCTACGCTGCGGATGACGCCAGCTACGGTTTCGCCTTGTTCAAATAAGGCGGCATTTTGTTCCCATGTACCTAGTAATTCCTTATGGGTCAGGCATACGCGTCCGCCCGGTTCTACCGACCGTACCACGGCGCGGATATCCATCCCAGTGGAAAATCGATCCCTGGGATGAGAGATGCGGGAAACCGAGATGGAATCGATGGGGATGAGGGATGGAAGTCCGCAGCCGATGTCGGCAAAGGCGCCGAAAGGTTCCAAATGGGTGATGCGGGCGGGGATGACGTCCCCAGGGCGCAGAGCGGAGATGTAGCTGTGCAGGCATTGTTCCTGTACGGCCCGGCGAGACAAAAGTGCATATACGCCTAAGGAATCCTTGTCAAATCCGGTGACGGTAAAACACACCGGCTTATTGACGCGGGAGATGAGAGCGATGTCCCGTACCGTCCCCTCCCGGATGCCATAAGCCCCTTCGTCATGAGGAATCATGCCCCTCATGCATCCCACATCCACCCATAGATTATGCATACTGTCACACAATGTGGCACGTCCTTCCAGGATGCGTCCCTGTTGCCGCGCTTCTTCCAGGGCGGCGCGGCTGCTTTGTGCGGCCTTGTTTTCCAACGTATCCAGCAGCAGTCCTTCGGGATAAAAATGCGTCATTTTCTTAACCTCCCTTTTGATGACCCCGGCGCTGACCGCCGGTTCGTTCCATATATATGACTGGGCCTGCTGGATTTAGACGTAGAGTATCCCTGCAAATTTTGTGAGGCGGTCAAAAGATGGAAATCCCCTTCCCGCCGCAGGATTTAAGAAGCCAGGCGGCAGGGGACGCCAGGCAACCATCGGTCTGGATCATTAAGGTGACGCCGTCTTTTGGCCGGCGGGACGATACTGCCGCCGGCAATGTAGAAAAGGAAGCAGGATCGTGTATTTCCGGGACGGCTAGAGGCCAAGAGGTATTGGCCGATGGGCTACAGGCAGGGAACAGGCTTCCCCCCACGAAAGGGCGATGGCTGAATGGGGGACAAGGGTTAGAGATAATTTGTAGTGCATAAAGAGCACAACCTTGGTCTTTTAAGGAACCAGCGGCCGACTGAGCCAATGGGATAGAGGAAAAGTGGGCGTAAATACGGGCGCGCATCAGAAAGACTCCTTTCGGTACAATGCCCAAAAATCTTCGGGATAGGATGGGCAAGGGTGTGAGGAATGTGTTTGCGTTTTGTGGAAAACTGGTGGTATAATATACCACAATGTGTGGTTAAAGGAGAATGACCATGGATGTTCGAGTAGGGGATACTTTGGAAATGAGAAAAAATCATCCCTGCGGCGGTAACTTGTTTTTGGTGCTGCGTTCGGGGATGGATTTTCGCATTCGCTGCCAGAAGTGCGGCCGTGAGGTTATGGTGCCTCGGGCCAAGGCGGAACGCAACATCAAAAAGATTATCCGGCCGGAGGACAAAGGGTAGCGTACCAGTCTGATTGTTTGGCAAGAATAGGATAGAGAGGTGCGCAGTATGTTTGAAAAATTGGCCGAAGTAGAAAAACGATACGAAGAAATCGCAAAGAAGTTGTACGATCCTGAGATCGTACAGGATATGGAGCAGTACACAAAGCTGATGCGGGAGCAAAAACAGCTGGAACCGGTGGTGGGAAAATACCGGGAATACAAAGCTGCCAAAGCTTCCTTTGACGAGGCCAAGTCCCTGCTGGATACCGGCGGGCTGGACAAAGATTTTAAAGAAATGGTGGAGGAGGAGCTGAGCTCATCCAGAGAGACCACGGAACGGCTTCAGGAGGACATCAAAGTCCTACTTCTCCCAAGGGATCCCAACGACGACAAAAACGTCATTGTGGAAATCCGCGGCGGGGCAGGCGGCGAAGAAGCGGCCTTATTTTGCGCCGTGCTGTTTCGGATGTACTCCATGTACGCCGAGGCTCATAATTGGAAGGTAGAGGTGCTGGGTTCTAACGAGACCGAGCTGGGGGGATATAAAGAGATCAGTTTTATGATCTCCGGCGAGGGAGCCTATTCCAGGTTGAAGTTTGAAAGCGGCGTCCATCGTGTGCAGCGTGTGCCGGAAACAGAATCCCAGGGCCGCATCCATACCTCCACCGTTACAGTGGCGGTGCTTCCCGAGGCCGACGAGGTGGAAATTGACATCAATCCCACCGATCTGCAAATTGATACCTTCCGATCCAGCGGCGCCGGCGGCCAGCATATCAACAAGACAGAATCGGCCATCCGCATCACCCATCTGCCCACCGGGCTGGTAGTGGAGTGCCAGGACGAGCGCAGCCAGTACAAAAATAAGGACCGCGCTATGAAGATCCTCCGCGCCCGCCTTTTGGAAGGGGAACGGGAGAAGCAGGAGAGCGCCATTGCCGCCGAACGGAAGGCACAG
>CALCVR010000213.1 GCA_937905915.1 uncultured Eubacteriaceae bacterium | reverse complement strand
GGAATACCTATTAGTCATCAATACAAAATGTGATAAAAACCGGCGTGAATCTTGATAATCAAGTTGACGGTTTCTTGGTTTGTGTCTATAATGGGTAGTGAGATAATGTTTGGATGATAAATCCTTTATTGTTATGGGGGAGATTTTAGAATGTATGTAAAAGATGTTACTGTTCAAAACCAAGTGGGGTTGCACGCTCGTCCTGCCACCTTCTTTATTCAAAAAGCCAATGAGTTTAAGTCCTCGATTTGGGTGGAAAAAGAAGAGCGCAGAGTCAATGCAAAAAGTCTGTTAGGCGTTTTGTCCCTGGGCATCATCGGCGGTACCAGCATCCGTATTATCGCCGACGGTTCGGATGAGCAGCAAGCTGTAGACGGTTTGGTTGAACTGGTAGAGTCTGGTTTTGCTGAGTAAATGTAAGGCGTGATCGATAAGGGGCACCGTCCTAGAGGTAGGGCGGTGCTTTTTTCGTATATGGATTGGAGGGATGGCCAGTGAATCCTAGATTGGATGTTTTGCGGGAAAAAGCACGGCGGCTGCCGCTTACGCCGGGCGTCTATATTATGAGGGATGCAAAGGAACAAATCATCTATATCGGCAAGGCAAAAGCGTTACGGAACCGGGTCAGCCAATATTTTGGCGCCGGCAACCAACATACGCCCAAGGTGCGCCGCATGGTGGAACAGGTCCAGGATTTTGACTACATCCTTACCGACAGTGAATATGAGGCTTTGGTGCTGGAATGCAGTCTGATCAAGCAGTATATGCCTAAGTATAATATCCTGCTCAAAGACGATAAGGGATATCATTACGTCCGGGTAACCAAAGGACCTTGGTCCCGCATCTCGGAAGCCAAGCAAATGAGCGAGGACGAATCCCTTTATCTGGGCCCCTATACCAGTGGGTGGACGGTCAAACAAGCGGTAGATGAGGCCAATAAGATCTTTGGACTTCCTACTTGTAGCCGACGCTTTCCCCAGGAGATTGGAAAGGGGAGGCCATGTCTGAATTTTTTTATTAAGCAGTGTTGCGCCCCTTGCCGGGGGAAAATCAGCGCTGAGGAGTATGAGGATATTGTGGAGGAGGCAGTGGATTTTCTCAAAGGGGGGAAACCATTCTCCAAAAAGGAACTGACTCATAGGATGGAACAGGCAGCTGAAAATTTGGAATTTGAAAAGGCAGCCAGGCTCCGGGATCGGATCCAGGCCATTGAACGCGTGTCACAAAAGCAAAAGGTGGTGATGTCGCGGGTTCCGGTGCAGGACGTCATCGCTATGGCTCGGATGGGGGAGAAGGCAGCGGTGGAGGTCTTTCGCTTTACCAACGGCCGTCTTCACGATCAAGAGAATTTCCTTTTGGGGGAAATCGACACCGAACCGGAAGCTCGTCAGGAATTTGTGGAGCGGTATTATACCATGCGTCCCGATGCCATTCCATCGGTCATTGCCATGGATGAACCGGCTGAGGATATGGAGTTGCTGGGACAATGGCTGTCGGAGCGGGCTGGACGGAAGGTAACGCTTCAAATTCCACAGCGGGGAGAGCAGCGGCATTTGGTGGATATGTGCCGTGCAAACGCCGCAGAAAAATTGGCGCAAGATGTAGGCCGTACCGGTAAAGAGGTGGCGGCTTTGGAAGAATTAGGTAGACTTTTAGGCCTTGACTCCCCGCCGCGATACATCGAATCTTACGATATTTCCAACACCGGCGGCAGCGATAACGTCGGGGCCATGGTTGTATTTGAGGACGGCCGCCCTTTAAAATCGGCCTATCGTAAGTTTGCCATCAAGGGATTCGAGGGCCAGGACGACTATGCTTCCCTACACGAAGTGTTGTCCCGCCGGTTCAATCGGTATGAGGAAGAGAAGGAGACGGGAGAAGGATTCGGCCGCCTTCCTGATCTGATCCTCATGGACGGCGGTAAAGGGCAGGTGGCGGCCGTATTGCCGGTCATCCAGTCCCACGGTTTAAACGTGCCGGTATTCGGCATGGTAAAGGACGACAAACACCGGACCCGTGCCATTACGTCGGAAGGCGCAGAGATCTCCATTGCCGCCACCCGATCGGTGTTTACTTTGGTGTCGGATATTCAAGAGGAAGTTCACCGGTTTGCCATCGGGTATCATCGTCAAAAACGAAGTAAATCGGCTATTTCCTCTACGCTACTGGGGATACCAGGGATTGGACCCACCCGAGCCAAGGCGCTGCTTCGCACCTTTGGAACGGTAGGGCGTGTCAAGGAGGCCACGGAAGAGGAACTTACCGCCGTCAAGGGGATGAACGCTCAGGCAGCCAAAGCGGTAAGAACGTACTTTGACGGGGAGGATTCGTGATTTTTCTACTATTTCCTGGGGAATGGGTAAGAAAAGGCAAACAAAAAATCCCTGTGCTGTAGGCACAGGGATTTTCTCATCGTTTTTGTGGGGATATTATCACTGATTGATTTGAATGGAATAGGTGCAACGGAAAACACCGCCGGCATCCAAGGAGAGGACGCCGTCTTTTTGTGTGAAATCGCCGTGGAAGTCTTCAAAATCAGCGTGGCCGAACCACGGCTCAATGCAGATAAAAGGAGCCTTTTTATCTGGAATGGTCCAGATGCCCAGGTAAGGAAATTCACTAAAGTCAAATACAAGGCCCTTTTTATGATTTTTAGAGACCAAA
>CALCVR010000212.1 GCA_937905915.1 uncultured Eubacteriaceae bacterium | reverse complement strand
GTGATATCGTGCTCGCTGGCGATATCTACAGAGGCGAAACCCGCTGTACGTGCGCTGGTCGATTGGAAGAAGGAGACCAACAACTTTTGGAAGAAATTTTTCCCCTCCAGTGTGTTGTTCCATTCAAAAGCAAGGAAAAGCGCCCATCATCTTGTCCCTTTCTATCATTTTTTCGTATTGTTTGTCAAAAACATTGCTGGATTGTTTCTTTCCGCCTGAAAAACCAGAAAAAAACATATTGATTTCTTGATCTTTTACAGGGTTTCATTTTTGTAATATCTCTTGCAATTCAGCTGCATTTAGGATAAAATGAAGGATAGTATGCGGATGTGGCGGAATTGGCAGACGCCCTGGATTTAGGATCCAGTGACTTCGGTCGTAGGGGTTCGAGTCCCCTCATCCGCACCAGGCAGAGCCTGGAGCAAAGTTTCCTCCAGGCTCTTCTTTTTATTTTTATGATCCTTCTTTCTGAATATTTTTCAGATTTATTTCAGTATCCTTTCAAATGGTTGCTGTCAAAGCCGTTTTATTCCAATGGGCGGGTGACGTCCCCGGCAGGCCGCCAACTGCAAGGTGCGCATCCCAAAGGGGGATGCGCTTTTTTCGTTTTACCCTTTTTTCATCCGTTCATAAGGAGGTTTTCATGAAACGTCTCACCCGTTTGCTTGTAATCGCGATGGTGTTATGCCTGTTGTGCGTCTCCCTCAGCGCTTGTTCCGGCAAGGACGGCAAAGTGACGGCTGGCTTTAACGCCAACAACCTTTTACGTCCGCCTCGTTTGACCGGCGACCAAGCCGGTGTCCAAAACGCGCTCAGTGAAAACATTAAGAAAAAGTACACGTTAAAATATCCCCGTAGCGGCGACTATCGCTCAGCTGTTGTGTATCAGGATCTCAACAACGATGGATTGGAAGAGGTCTTGGCCTTTTATAAATTAGACGATGAATCGTTCATTCACATTATGATGCTACAGTGTCAGATTGATCAGAACGGACAGGAGTCTTGGAGCTGTGTCAGCGATACGCCTGCCCCTAGTTCAGACATTGAGTTTATTTCCTTTGAGGATTTAAACGACGATGGGGTGCCGGAAGTCATAACCGGTTGGAAATCCGCCAGCCCGGTGGACAATCAGATTGTCGTTTATTCCATGCAAGGCAATTCCTTAAGCCAACGGTTTAGTGAGAAATACACCGAAGTGCAGGTGGTGGATTTGGATGATGACGGCATTCAGGAGCTATTGCTCATCTCTCTAGACTCCACCAGTATGACTGCATCGGCCAATCTTTATAAATTCCGGCAGCATGAAGACGGCAATAGCAGCTTTGATTTGATGGGTACCACTCCTATGGACGGCTATGTATCCTCCGGTTCCAGCAGTAGTCCTTATGCGTCGGTAGCGGTGGGTGAATTGCGGCCTGGGATCACAGCTGTGTTTGTGGACGGGTATAAAAGCTCCACCTCTTCCAGCTCTAGTTTTACCTCTTCTATTACAGAGGTGCTCTACTGGAGGCAGGAGGATTCCCAGCTTGTCAATCTCTTTTTTAACGCTCAAACCAAGACGGTGGAGGAAACCCTCCGGCCTGTGCAGATGGTGTCGTCCGACATCAACGGCGACGGCTGGATCGAAATCCCTTCGGTCCGGGAATTGCCCGGATATGAGAAAAAACCGGAGTCGGACAAGCTGTGGCTGACCAACTGGACCCGCTATAGCGGCTACTTGGATGAAAAACAAGGGTTTGACAAAGAAGTGGCTTTGTCCTGTGTGATGAACAAAACCGAAGGCTATTATTTTGCCTTCCCCGACGAATGGTTGGGATACGTGACAGCCCAAAATCAACCGGGGGATCGCACCCTTACCTTCTATCGCTGGGATTCCCTCCCGGATTCCGCTCAGATGGGCGAAGCCTTGCTCCATATTCGGGTGGTCCAGTCGGCCCAGTGGAATGCCAATCCTCCGGAAGGGTATTTCCGCGTCATGTCCAAAGGGGATATTGTATTGGCCGCTCAGATTACAGAAGCTGGGCAAAACGATGAAGATCTAGGTCTTTCTGAAAATATGGTCATCAGCTCCTTGAGCTGGTTTAACAGTTGACGCCCCACGGGGGAGCGTTTTTTGCACAAGCACAATAAGGAGGGTATATTTGATGAAACGCATTTTAGTGGCGGAGGATGAAGCCGCCATTCGGGAATTTGTCGTGATCAACCTAAACCGGGCAGGCTATGAGGTCTGTGAGGCGGAAAACGGACAGGATGCTCTGAATCTTTTCGACCAGCAAAACGGGGATTTTGACATCGCCCTTTTGGA
The DNA here is from genome assembly GCA_937905915.1 of uncultured Eubacteriaceae bacterium. Taxonomy (GTDB): domain Bacteria; phylum Bacillota; class Clostridia; order Oscillospirales; family Acutalibacteraceae; genus Solibaculum. The sequence continues at coordinate 12,990 of CALCVR010000212.1, read as the reverse complement.
CGTTATGATGCCTATCCTGGACGGGTTTGCGGTATGCCGTGAGCTAAGAAAGCGCAGTCAAAACATCGGCATCATCATGTTGACGGCGCGCACGCAGGAAATGGACCGGGTCAGCGGTCTCATGCTGGGAGCCGACGATTACGTCACCAAACCATTCTCCCCTTCGGAGCTGGTGGCCCGGGTGGATGCTTTGTATCGTCGTGTAGCCGCCCAGTCCCCATCGGAGAAAAAGCAGGTCAAGGAAGAGGTTGTATCGGGAGATTTTACCCTTAATTTGGTCAACCGCACCCTCTCCAACAAGGGGAGGCTGATTGATTTGACCCATGTGGAATTTCAGATCATGGAGTATTTCCTTAGCAATCCCGGTAAGGCGTTGGATCGCACCGATATTCTCAACCGGGTATGGGGCGAGGGTTACTATGGAGAAGAAAAAATTGTGGACGTCAATGTCCGCCGTCTCCGCATGAAGGTGGAGGAGGAACCTTCCCATCCTAAGCATATTGTCACGGTCTGGGGACTGGGATATAAATGGCAGGCTTAACGTCTTTGAGTAGAAGATCTTCGATGGGTAGGAGGGACAACATATGGCCGTAAAAGGCATTACCCAGCGTTGGGTTCTCAATGGATTGGGGCTTATCTTGGCCATCCTAGTGGTGTTGGAGCTTGGTATGGCATTTATCGTCCGCTCCTACTACTATGGGGAGGTATATGATTCCCTTAACCGCCTTATGTGGAGCACTTTGGACTCCTTTACCAAATACGCTGAAAGTTCCGATGAAGAATTCCGCGTGGGATGCCAACAGGTATTGGAAAATTTCCAACTAAAAGAAAACATTGAACTGATGGTCATTGGAAGCGATGGCGTCCCCCTTTTATCCTCTACGGGCTTCCCTCCGGATACCACTCAGCCTATGGACGATTATGAAACAGCTAAAAATTCCAATGGAAACCGCATCGGCAGCTCAGAATTTAATCTTACCAGCGGCGAACACGTTATGGCTTACACCGCTTTGCTTAGCCGCACAGAGAATTCTCAAAATTTGAGGGCCATCCGCATGGTGGTTTCTTTGGAACCCACCGATCAACAGGTCTTTATTATTGTGGCTGTATTGCTGGCGGTGGGCATCGCTATTATTCTGTTTGTCATTATGTCGGGATCCTATTTTATCAGTTCCATTGTCACCCCGGTGCGCAACATCGGCCAGACGGCCCGCCGCATTGCTTTAGGGGATTTCGATGCAAGGCTACAGAAAAAATACGACGACGAAATCGGCGACTTATGCGATACCATCAACTATATGGCCAGCGAACTCAGCGCCACTGAACGAATGAAAAACGACTTTATTTCCTCCGTATCACACGAGCTGCGCACCCCATTGACCGCCATCAAAGGGTGGGGCGAAACGCTGATGGATCCCTCCATTGTGGATCCGGAGACGTTTCAAAAAGGAATGAGCGTTATTGTCAGCGAATCGGAACGTCTCTCCGGCATTGTGGAAGAACTTCTGGATTTCTCACGCATCCAAAGCGGCCGCATGACCCTTAAAATGGAACGCATCGACATTTTAGCCGAATTGGGCGAAGCGGTAGTCATGTTCCGGGAACGTTCCCGCCGGGAAAACATTGAGCTTTTGTATCACGAGCCGGAGATGCTCCCCCCTGTCACCGGCGATCGCAATCGCCTCAAGCAGGTCTTTGTCAATATTTTGGACAACGCTTTCAAATATTCCGATCCCGGCGGCCGTGTGCGTGTAGAAGCCTGCGAAGTGGGCGGTTTCATCCAAGTGGCTATCTGCGACAGCGGCTGCGGTATTCCGGCAAAGGATCTTCCCCGCATTAAGGAGAAGTTTTACAAAGCAAATCATACCCGCCGCGGTTCTGGCATCGGCCTTGCCGTGGTGGATGAAATCGTATCCCTTCACGGCGGTTCTTTGGATATCCGTTCCACAGAAGGCATCGGCACCGATGTGATTATACGGATCCCTGTAGCCCATGCGGAACCGGAGAGCCCTCCAGAGCAAATGGAGCCTTAAAAATAAAAGGAAGCCCCCTGCATCTTTTCAGCGATGCAGGGGGCTTCCTTTTATTGCGGTAGGATTGACGGGGTGTTTCTCTCTCTATAAAAACAGTCTGTCCCCAGGGAGCGTGGACAGTCCTGATGTTTCCACCATTGTTTTAAGAGCTGCTTGTGTCTGTGGATGCAGCCGGTTCTTTCCAGGTTACGATCACACCACCTAGGTTATCCCCGGAAATGGTGTACTGGGAGGTGGGAATTCGGATGGTGGTGGAAGGTTGACTTCCCATTTTAACATAGCGGATATGATAGTTTTGCCCTTGTTCATCGGTCACTTTAATGTGCCGCTGTTGCCGCAGCAATTCCAAATATTCCTCCAGGCACAGGTTCTTCTGAACCATAATGGCGGCATGGGGCACTCCTACATAACGAAAATGCCACGGTTCGTTTGTAATACCTGTAATGTCGGATTTCTCCTCATCGTATCGCACTACCCAGCCATACTGCCAACTGTGACCCGTTAACCAGCCGCATTGAGCTGTGTCCCCAAATGCCTTAGACCATTGCCCTGGGACGTACACATTTACATCCATGGCCAATCCCAGCTGATGTTCGCTGGTCCCTGGCTTAGCCACCTTGGAAAGCGCCTTGTCTTTTGCCTGGTCCTCCGGCAGGGACTGGTATTTCTCAAGCTCATCCTCTAGGATTTCTTCCTGGTCGTCCTGGGTGCGATAACAGGCCCTAAGCAGATAATTTTCCTGCCCAGCCTTTTGGGCCGCATCAAACATCATATTGGCTTGACGGGCCGCTTCCTCTTGCAACATCATATGCGAATTGGCCAATTGATAGTTGCGCTCAGGGTATTGCTCATACAAATTGCAGAGCAAGGTATCTTCAAAATCATCTGGAAGGGCATTCCATGGATTTACTAAAAGTAGATTCCCTTTATAGATATCCTTTTTGTTTATTTCAATGGTCACATCGCCCTGTGAACTGGTATCCTTTTCCACCATAATCTGATAAGCTGGCACGGCTTGGGCCGGCATTTCCTCCGGCTGTACAAAACAGGCCCATGCGCTAAAGGCAGCCACTCCTACAACGGCCACCACAGCTGCCGTCAACCCGGCTATTTTTTTGCGTATGTTTTTCATGGTGACCCCTCTCCTTTTCTTCTAGCACCGTGGCTGGAACGCTTTCCTAGTCCCAGTATGCCCATAGAGCCAAGGGACATACAACCATATCCCCCTTTCACGTTCTATAGGATAGCAGGAGAAGATGACACAGGTATGACAGCACACTTACAAAATTGTAAGCCGACCTAATGATTTAGATCGGCTTACGTCACTCTTTTTACAAATCGTCGGCATCCTGGATCGGCTTTCCCCCGTTTACAGGGCGGCCGGTATAGCTTCCATTTACGTCGGAATAAATAGGCTGACGCTTGCGCTTGCCCATGGTACGCACCGTCACGTATTGAATTTTTTTGGTTTTATTCCCATTGGATTTTTGCATTTTGATCACCCCGTTTTAGTCTTCCCCAAGACCAGCGTCTTTGAAAATGCAAATTCTAACAGTGCTTAAGCTGTTTGCATCCCAGACATCGTTTGACCAAAATTTTTTGAAAAAAATAGAAAAAGGCGCAGCCAAACAACAATCCGATTAAATTATTAAAAATTCGAAGCAGTACGGCGTCCTGTACGCCATAGATGCTGGAGGCCATCAGCAATGCCCCAAAACAGTTGAACACCGTTTTATATCGATATTGGGAACAAAGCCCTAGGCACAATCCCGAAACCGGTCCAAAAAGAGAGGTTAAGGAAGGCGGCGTCAAAGAATAGGTAATGGCAAACAAAACCGATCCCGATATGGCCCCTACGGCCCGATCTCTAAGTCGTTCATGGAGGTTGACGGGATAACTGGACAACAGGGATGAACAGGCAAATCCCACCCACATAAAGCGATTAAGTCCCAAGTAACTGCCTACCAAAAATAAAAGACTCAAGGCCAAAGAAATCTGTAGTTGCCATTGTCCCTTTTGGCTGTGGATATCATACCGGCTGATGACGTTCCATAAGGTGGTTTTTGCGTGCTTATGGCGGTGTTTTAAAACCAGCACAAAGGCACACACCAGATAGCCTACAATGGTGAGATAAATCCGCTGGACAAATACCTCCGGTGTTACCATGCTGCCCGACAGAAACACATATCCAAAGAGATAAAGCCCCCCATTCCCCATTTCCGGCTTTTCACAGGTCATCACCACAAGGGCAAATAGCGAAATAAAGTTAATCATGCATCCCACGGGAGGCGCCACCAGTTGCATGGCGATGGGCGATATCAATAAAATCAAAAGACATAGTCCCAAGCTCGCTAAGGAGTGGGAGATTTTATATCCAAAGTCTACAAAGCGCAGGCTGAGTACCATACAGAAAATCACTACCGCCATAGCGCTGTTTTCACTTCCGAAGAGGGATGACAACACCGAGATAAACACTGTAGCAAATACCACCAATAGGATATCCCGAACCACGAGGGCTTTGATAAAATATTGTTTTTCCTTTTTGTTTTGAGCCTCTTTGATGTTCTTTTTTAAAGCGGGAGGATCCAGTTGTAACGCTTGGTAAAAGGTCAAACCACATCGTCTCCTTCTCCGTCTCGATACCGTCTCAGCAAAATACCAGCTACTTCTACCAATTGCATCATACGATCAAAGTCCTCACCCATGTGCTTCTCCAAATAGTAGTATGGCTTTAGCAGCAATTGATAATTGCGGTCCAATTCCAAAAGTCCTGTTTGAGTCAGAATCAGCTGATAACTTCGTTCGTCTTCAGGACATCTCTCTTTGTCAACAAGCCCTTTTTCATACAATGATTTTAAACTCCGGCTCACCGATTCCTTTTTCATTCCGGTGATCTTACTCAAGGACAAAGGCGTGTGTTTTTGTTCGTTGAGATAAATATGGGATACAATCTCCAGTTCACTGGCCGTTAAAGTGAGCGGCTTTGACTGGGTGACAATCAACCGGGCAAAGGAATGCAAGGTTTGCACCTGCCGGTTCATGATCTGCCAATCGGATTGACTCATCTTTGATACCTCCAAAAAGTTAACATTGTTAATTATATACCTGTTTTCCATCTTGTCAACCCATTGCTGGCGAAAGAAAAAAGGCAGATGTGCTGGTAACACATCTGCCTTTTTCTTTCTTTCAATTACAGGGTCAGAATGGACAGCTTGTCCCCTTCTCCGATCAATTTCATGGCGCCTGGCTGGTGATCGGCCTGTTCCACCAAAAGGGCGGCGATCTGATCCTCCACCTCACGGCGGATCAAGTTGCGCAAATCCCTGGCGCCATAGCGGCCGCCGTCTACCCGGCGGGCCATAACGGACAAGGCACTGTCATCCCATGTGAACAAAATGCCTTTGTCGCTCAGCGGCTCTTTGATCTCTTTGAGCATCAACTGGGCGATCTTGAGGTAGTCGTCATAGGCCAGGGGACGAAATACCACCACTTCATCCACACGGCTGATGAATTCAGGCCGCAGGAAATCCGAGAGAGCTTTCATGACCTTTTCCCGGCTGGCGTCCTGCTGGGTCTTTCCAAATCCCAGAGCTTGGGACCGGTCGGAACTGCCTGCATTGGAGGTCATGACAATGACGGTATTTTCAAAATTGACAGTACGGCCCTGGGCGTCGGTAATACGGCCCTCGTCCAAGATCTGGAGAAGGATGTTCATGACGTCGGGATGGGCCTTTTCAATTTCGTCAAATAAAAGCACCGAATAGGGTTTGCGGCGCACCTTCTCGGTCAGCTGGCCGGCCTCGTCATAGCCTACATAGCCGGGGGGCGAGCCAATGATGCGGGACACCGAGTGCTTCTCCATAAACTCCGACATATCCAAACGGATCAAGGTTTCCGGACGGTCAAAAAGTTCCGCTGCCAACACCTTAACCAATTCGGTTTTCCCCACGCCGGTGGGGCCTACGAAGATAAAGGATGCCGGCCGGCGGCGGGCGCTGATCTGCACCCGGCTGCGCCGTACTGCCGCCGCTACCGCTTTAACCGCTTCGTCTTGGCCGATGACATGCTCTTTGAGATGCTGCTCCAAAAGGGAGAGCCGTCCCAGTTCCCCCTGCTCCACGCGGGCGGCGGGGATTCCTGTCCATAGTTCAATGACTTGCGCCAAGTCTGCAGGCGTTACAGCCGAACCCAATGCTTTGGGTTTTAGCTCCTCCACCTGCTTTTCCATTTGCAGGATCTGCGTGCGTACCTTAGCCAATGCTTCGTAATCAATGTCTTCTACCTTGCCGGTCAATTCCTCTTCCTGGCGGCGCAAGGTATCGAGCTTTTGGCAGTCCCGGTCATACTGGGTCATATCGGCGTTGCCCAATGCTGCATGGGCGCAGGCCTCGTCCAAAAGGTCAATGGCTTTGTCCGGCAAAAAACGATCGGTAATATACCGCTCGGCCAAAGAAACCGTCCGGCGCAGAATATCCTCCGGAACCTGGACACGATGATGGGCTTCGTAATACCCTTTGATGCCTCTGAGCATGGTGACGGTGTCCTGAATGGAGGGTTCTTCCACCGTTACCGGTTGGAAACGGCGCTCCAAAGCGGCGTCCTTTTCAATGTATTTTCGATATTCTGTAAAGGTGGTGGCGCCGATGACTTGAATCTCTCCGCGGGACAAAGCCGGCTTTAGAATATTGGCGGCATTCATAGAGCCTTCCGCATCCCCAGTCCCCACCAGGTTATGCACCTCGTCGATAAAAAGAATAATATTGCCGTCGGCCTTCACTTCGTCCACCAGGCCCTTGACCCGGCTTTCAAATTGGCCCCTAAACTGGGTTCCCGCTACCAAAGCGGTGAGATCCAGCAAATGTACTTCCTTGTCCATTAGCCGGAGAGGTACCTCCCCCTGGGCAATGCGGAGGGCCAAGCCTTCGGCAATGGCCGTCTTACCGACGCCCGGCTCCCCGATGAGGCAAGGGTTATTTTTAGTCCGGCGGGACAAGATTTGAATCACACGATAGATCTCCTGTTCCCGGCCGATAACGCGATCCAACTGTCCTTCCCTGGCACGTCGGGTCAAGTCGGTACAATAGGTATCTAAGAATTTGCGCTTTTTCTCTTTTTCATTCTTGGAACCAGCCTTGGTCTTTTCTTTCCTATTCTTACCGCCTTTATCGGCCTCCAGCTCTTCATTCCCTTTCGATCCTTTGTTGGGATCAAACATCTCCTGCAAATAAGGCGGCAGAGTGGCGGCTCCTCCCGCTATCCTCATCCGATGCAGACATGAGACTGTTCATCTGCTCGTTCATAGCCTCCAGCTCTTCGGCTGTGATGCCCATTTTATCGATGATATCCTGAACCGGTTTGATACCCAGTTCCTGAGCGCAGACCATACAGAGCCCTTCATTGACCGATTTATCCCCTTCCATCCGGGTGATAAAAACTACGGCCAAGCGTTTTTTACATTTTGAACACATCATAAAGTTATTAAACCTCCTGCCGGCTGCTGTCTAACAACGTGCGCGGCTTAATCTCCAGCTTATTTGGAGGACGGTGTATTTTTGTGCCCTTCTCGGAGTATCTCCAAAAAAAACATAGCGTAACGCACAAATGCAAAAACCATAAACCCCGCCACAATAGCAATCATCACCGTCATCGCTGCTTCGGGAATGTTGGGAATGAACATAATCGAAATCATGACAATGTAAAATACAATGGTACCCAATTTCCCAAACCAAAGGGCTGCCGATGGGCGTTTGCCACGTTTTAAAAGCATCAGGCTACCCAATCCCATAAATACTTCCTTGAGCACAAAAATGCAGACCAACGGGATCAAAAATTTATTTTCCTGATGCACAATGGCGATGGAAATCACCACAGCCGCTTGGGTTAGCTTATCGGCAATGGGATCTAAAATTTGGCCTACCGTGCTCACTTGGTTAAAGTGGCGGGCAATGTAGCCGTCCAGCATGTCGGTGATACCGGAAATCAGCAAAACCACGCCGGCGCCAATGCCAATATCATCCGGCGCCTTGCCCAAATACAATACCAAGAATACCGGTACCAGCACAATGCGGAATGCGGAAAGAAAATTGGGAATGGTAAAAACCTGATTTGATTTACTCACGAAAGACACACTCCAATAAATTTAAAACATCAAAACAAATGAAATCCTAGCTGAACTTACCATCCAGTAAAAGCCGTCACCAAAGAGACAAGCGGGTTTTGTTCGTAAAAAAAAGAAAAAATAAGCGACTGGTCAAGTGCCTCCCGGCTGGGCGGGGGAACGATATCCAACACTGTGCCAAACAGATAATAAAGCGCTGTCAGCACGATAATCAGCAAAGCGGCGTTTAACAGTCCCAAAAGCCCGCCTAAAAAGCAATTCATCCCATGCAGCACCGGCAGGCGGAACATGGGGCGAATGGCCCTAGCCAACCATGAGACCAGCCAAAATCCCAGCGTCATCATCAAAAGGAACAGCACGCCGCTGATGAGCCTGCTGGCAACAGGACTTACCAGATGATCCACAAGGGCTGTGGCTGCTGTTTCAGGGGAAGAGGCTGTCTCCAATAAGGAGGTAAGCTGGCTGTTGGAGGAAACCGCTCCTTGCACGGCAGGCTGTAAAAAACCAGGCAACCCCCTGATGCCTTCCTGCAGCATATCCGCCGCTGAGCCTAGCTGAGCGCCAGACGGCAGGGAAGCCGCCACCTTCTCCACCAACGACGGGCGAAACGCTGCGTCAAACACCATAGGCGCCAACGCCGACGATCCGGCAGCCGCCAGGAAAAAGACGGCGATCCGGCCGGCTGTGCGGATCAGCACATCGGCAAACCCCCGGCGGGCGTCGGCCCACATCATCAAAACGGCCAAAAGGATTACAATTGCATCCAAAACAAATCCCATGATTTCGCTCCTTTGCTGCCGCTTTGAGGACTCATTTTCTTCTATCTGTCGAATACTATAGCACAACTGGGCCTTCTCTGACAAGCACATGCTTAAATTTACCGGCTCTGTCAGACGAACCTGGAAAGCGTAAGGGCGCTGTTCTCCCAGCGCCCCTTTTCCCCTCTTTGTAAATGGGGCTCTTTCTCAGTATGCCCCTATTCTTTCATTTGATTGACATTCATTTGATTTAAATGATCGGCATCCTGAACATACAGGGTATTCCCCTGAAGCAGGATATCCTGGGCTCCGCTGGAAACCTGCTGCGCCCCCAGCGTCTGCCCGTCGTGCGGGCGGATGACCGTCACCAATGAGCTGGCCAGCATGGCCGCATTTTCATCGTAGGACAACGCCTGGACTCGTCCTACATTGTTGTGATGACTCTCCTCCTGCATGATGTTATTAAGCAGTACGAGGGTACAGTCCCGCAGGTCCTCATGGTCGGAGAGGGCCAAAGCCACGCCGCCTTTTGGGGAAATGCTGTATCCCGCCAGATATTTCCCCTCATAGGAATAGGTTTTGAGATCCGATCCATCTTGGGCCAGGCTGACGCATTGGCTATCCCCCATCGCTAGAATACGGCCGCCGCTGTATTCCACTGTCAGGAGGAACACTCCCTCTAGAGTCTGAGGAGTGGCTTTACCTGTTTGGAAATCCAATACGTTAATCAAAGAATTCATTTGGCCTTGCTCGACGATCAGGGATACAGCCGCCGCTCCTTTTCCGTCCGGGCGGGCGGCTACATCCACCACCTGGCCTTCGGCAGAGGACCAATTAAATTGTTTTTTCTCAAAATTCTGGTCGTACACCTTCATCTCCGACAGATACCCGCTTCCCGATTGGGTCACCATGACGATTTGATCGTTTTCACTGATGTCGGCGGCGATGATTTTATATTCCTCCTCCTTTTCAAACAAAGTGCGGCGGCGGTTTTCCACTCTCCAATTGGAACCGCCTCGGTCGTAGATCAACGCCCGGGTATTGCTGACGCGAAGAGCCGGCGTGGTGCAGCTGTGCTGCCGGTTGACAATGGGATTGGCCGTTTGATTGAGAAGTTCAAAAGAGCTGTCGGTGAGAAAAGCCACATCTCCGCCCATAGAGGCAAGCTGTTTGACGGTGCTGCCGGCCACTTCGGTGGGGAATCCTTCCCCCTCTCCATAGGAGGCAAAGTGACTGTCAAACCACTCGGAAATACGGTCCGGTGTCAGATTATCCCGATTGCTGTAGGCCCAAAGGGCTCCTGTTGCCAGCAACAAGATGGCCACCGTCCAGATGGTTGCTTTGACCATCCGCTTCATGGGGGTGGATTTGCGTTTAAACGCCACCGTCTTATGATCCCCGTCCGACGGCTTCTTTGTCTTAGGCGTGGTTTTTGGCACCGTTATTCACTTCCTTTCCCTAGAACCGATGCAGTTCCCTTGTCATCCAGCGGATCAAAGGGATAAAACACCCGATTGAGATACAGCCCTTCCGCCGGGGCGGTGGGCCCTGCCAGAGCGCGGTCCTTGCTTTTTAGAATGACGGGGATACAATCGGGAGAAAATTTCCCCTGGGCGATGCGCAGCAGCGTTCCCACCATGATGCGCACCATGTTGTAGAGGAAGCCGTCGGCCTGGACGGAAAATGTCACCACGTCGCCTTCCCGCTTAACACTGCAATGGCTTACGGTTCGTACGGTATCTTCCACTGTGCTTTTATAAGAACAAAAACCGCTGAAATCGTGCCGCCCTATGTACTGCTGGGCCGCCTTATGAAGCATTTTTTCATCCAGCGGATAGCGGTAATGAAGCGCCCTGCCTTCGTAAAATGGGTTCCTCTGCTGTGTATTTAGGATCTGGTAGAGATATCGTTTTCCCAGGCAATGGTAGCGGGCGTGAAAGCCCTCTTCTACCTGACGGCAGCCATACACGGCGATGTCCCGAGGCAACCTCATGTTGAGTGCCTGAGGGAACTGTTTGCAGGGGATACGGGAATCTGTTTCAAAACTGACGCAAAACATATCGGCATGAACGCCGGTATCGGTGCGGCTACAGGCCTTGAGATCAGGCCGGTCTCCCAAAAGGTCTCCCAGAGCATTTTGAAACGCCTCCTGTACGGTGACGGCGTTTTGCTGCACCTGCCAGCCATGGTACCGGCCGCCGTCGTAGCGCAGGGTTAATAGTAAGGTACGGCTCATACATCTTCTCCTTACAGCGTAGCCGGCAGCAATACCTTAAGGGCAATGACGCCGCCCAGGCACACGGCTGTGACTACAATTCCCCACGCGTCCACGCTTCCTAGATGAAGCTGTCTCATGCGGGTCCTTCCTTTGCCGCCTCGATAACAGCGGCATTCCATAGCGATGGCTAAATCGTAAGCCCGGCGGATAGCCGATACAAATAACGGGATTAAAATGGGGATCAGCGCCTTGACGCGCTGCATCAGTCCCCCCGACTCCATGTCGGCGCCTCTGGCCTTTTGGGCCGCCATGATTTTATCGGTTTCCTCCAAAAGGGTGGGAATAAACCGCAGTGCGATGCTCATCATCATGGCAAGTTCATGGACAGGCAATCGGATTTTTCCCAAAGGGCTCAAAAGCCGTTCCAAGCCGTCGGTCAAATCGGTAGGAGACGTGGTGTAGGTCAGCACCGATCCTCCCAGCACCAAAAGGATAATGCGCACCGCCATAAAAATCGCAGTGTAGATTCCCTTGTCGGTGATGCGGAAGATTCCCCACTGCACCAAGGTATTTCCATCTACATAAAAAATATTGATGAGGGCGGTAAATACAATGACAATTAGAAGCGGACGGATGGATTTTAACAGCGTCTTAATGGGAACCTTAGAGAGCATGGTCACCCCAATCAAAAACAGGGCCGATAGTCCCAATCCCCAGAAATTGCTGGCCACAAAGATCATGACGATATACACAACCAACAGGGTCAGCTTAGCCCTGGGATCCATACGGTGAAGCGCTGATTTCCCAGGAAAAAATTGACCGATGGTGATATCCCGGATCATAGCTTTACCCCCTTCTCCCTAAGCAGCCGGAGGATTTCATCCCGGCCCTGGCGGGCGGTATATATATTAGCGTTCACAGGGAACCCTCTTTTTTTAAGTCCTAAAAATACTCTTGTGACCTGTGGGACCGCCAGTCCCATCTGAGAGAGCTCCTCAGCCCGGCTGAACACCTGATCCACCGTTCCATACATGACGTTTTTTCCTTCGTTCATCACCAGCACCTTAGAGCACACCCGCGCCACGTCCTCCATGCTGTGGGACACAAGCAGTACCGTTGTCCCTCTGGCCTGCTGATAATCGCGGATCTGTTCCAAAATAACGTCTCGTCCTTTAGGATCTAAGCCGGCGGTAGGCTCGTCCAGGATAAGCACCCGAGGATCCATGGCCATGACGCCGGCGATGGCGGCTCGACGCTTCTCCCCGCCCGAAAGGTCAAAAGGGGACTTTTCCAAAAGCTCCGGTTTCAGGGAGACAAAGTGGGCGGCGTCCCGCACCCGGGCGGCAATTTGTTTTTCATCCAGGCCCATATTCTTGGGGCCGAAGGCGATGTCTTTGGCCACCGTTTCTTCAAACAGCTGATACTCCGGGTACTGGAAGCAAAGCCCCACCGCGAACCGCACCTGGCGGATCTGCTTGGGGTTTTCCCAAATATCCTTTCCCTCCAGCAGCACCTGGCCGGAGGTGGGTTTGAGCAGTCCGTTGAGCAGCTGCATGAGGGAGGATTTTCCCGACCCGGTGTGGCCGATCACCCCTACAAATTCCCCCTCCTCTACCGCAATGGACACATGATCCAACGCTGTTTTGGCAAAGGGGGTGCCGGCGCTGTATTGTAAGGTCAAATCTCTTGTTTCAATCAGCGGCATCCCTGCACCTCCAAGAAATGGGAAAGAACTTCAATGCATTCTTCATCGTCCAGCACCCCTTTGGGCAGTCCCTGCACCCCGGCTTCCTCCAGCCGGTACAGCAGGCGGGTAGCCTGGGGCACGTCCAGCTCCACTGATTTTAACAGCTTTACTTGGGA
>CALCVR010000211.1 GCA_937905915.1 uncultured Eubacteriaceae bacterium | reverse complement strand
GATTCCCAGGGATGGAATAAGCACATGATCCAGTTTGTCGTGGGGCGACATGGAACAGAAACAAGAGATGATATCGTATCCGGCAGCCAATGCATAGGACCGAAGCTGCATGAGCAAAAACCGAGAACACGCCCCATGTTCATCGTGGATGACAAAGAGACGGGGACACAGTTTGGCAATGGTTTCTTCAAAGAAAATGGGTCCCAAGGGAGTTATAGCGCTGAGCAGCCGGATGGACTCCTTGCCCATCTGATCGGAAGCCGGACCCAATTCCCGTCGGGCCAAACGGCTGGCGTAACGGCTGATTTTAGCCGTATCGGTGCATTCCAAAGCAAAGCGATAGGTGTCGGTCTGAAGGCTGCCGGCAGCGGCCAGGAACCGAGTGGCCCGTTCGTGAAGCGCTGAGCAAGCTTCGGAAGTGGCAATAATCTCCTTATAATGCTTGTGAAGGAAAGCGTGGTCCCAGTGATCCCCTAGGTTTACAATGGTTTCACAAGCACCGGGAAACTTGGGTTCCACCACATGAGGAGCAGTGGCATCTAAAAGACAGCATTTTAAACTAGGGAAAATCACGCCGTCCAACGAATCGGGATCGGAGGAGCAGTGTACCAATTCAAACGGCACTCCCGCATCTCCGACGCTTTTGGCAACCCCCTTCATCAGGGAGGATTTCCCGGTACCCGGCCCTCCTTTGATTAAAAAAGCCCGCCATCCATCCGATGGATCGTACAGCCGGTCAAACCGGCCGACGAATCCCACAGGAGAATTGGAACCTAAAAAAAAGCGCGTTCTCAACGCATCATCTTGCATCACGAATTCCCTCCGTTCGGGTGCCTTTTATTGGGTGAAATGGCATCCATCTAGCCCATCTTATTCAAAAAACGGAAAGGGTGATACAATTTTGCGCAGCGTCTTGCCGACCCTTTTTAGAAGGAAACCGGCTCTAAATCCAAAACAGGGGTGTTGGGACAAAGCTCTTTTATCTTGTCCCGTAAGGCGATAAAATCAGCAAAGGCTTCCGGCTTCTGGCGCGCGTTGCGCAGGATGGAGGCCGGATGATAGGTGCCCATCATGAGAATATCGTTTTTTTCAAAGAATTGGCCGTGCTCCTTGGTAACGCGAAAATCCGGTTTGATGAGCTTTATAGCGGCAATGCGTCCCAAGCACACAAGAATTTTGGGACGCATGAGATAGAATTGATTGCGCAGCCAACCAATGCAAGCGTCTTGTTCCTCCGGCTTAGGATCCCGGTTTTCCGGGGGACGGCATTTGACAATGTTGGCGATGTAGACGCTCTTGCGGTCCAACCCCACAGCAGCCAGATATTTATCCAATAATTGTCCACCTCGCCCCACAAAGGGTTCGCCTTTGAGATCCTCTTGTTGTCCAGGGCCTTCCCCCACAAACAGACCCTCCGCCTGACGATTTCCCACTCCAAACACCACGTTGGTACGGGTTTCACAAAGAGAACATTTATGGCACGAAAGGCATTGGGCCTCCAATTGCTCCCAACTTTCGATCATCCGAACAACCTCCCCCAAAAAACAAAATAGGATCTTTATCATACCATAGATAGGCTATTCTGTCAGCCGTATTGAGAAAGAAAAGAGGAGAAAAGGGGATTGGTTGTCGTCGGCCTTGTAATTTGGGAAAGTGGACGTTATAATAGTACGATGAGGTGATGACAGTGCTTTCTTTGTTTAGTGGAAACATGAGTCAGATGATTTTGTCGATTTTGGTACGAGCCTTTGTGCTGGTGGCCATTTTGCCAGTGCACGAATTTGCCCACGCCTATATGGCCCACAAGCTGGGCGACGATACTGGCAAATGGAGCGGCCGTATGACGTTAAATCCAGGTGCACATCTGGATCCTTTTGGTTCATTGATGATCCTGCTGGTAGGAATCGGATGGGCAAAACCCGTGCCGGTCAATCCCCGAAATTTTAAAAATCCAAAATCGGGCATGGCCATCACCGCATTGGCTGGACCGGTCAGCAATCTGATTATGGGTTTCCTCGCTATGCTGGTATTGCGTCTTGTGAGCTTTATCCCCATGACGTTGGTGGTTTGGCAAGCGATCTCTTTCTTCTTTACCACGTTGGCGTCCATTAATATCTCATTGGCCGTCTTTAATCTGCTTCCCTGCCCGCCTTTGGACGGCTCTCGCATTGTCAGTTATTTTCTTCCCGACAAGTGGAATTTTAAAATCCAGCAATACGAACGGTACATTTGGATCGGTTTGATGGTTTTGCTGGTGGTAGGCGTCTTGGACTGGCCATTGGCCTTTTTGGGCAACAAGGTGACCAACGGATTGTGGTGGCTGGTAAACCTGCCCTTTAAAGCTTTGGGGCTTGTATAAGCGGAGAAAAAGATGGTAAAACTATCCTACAAGCTGCCGGTGTTTGAGGGACCTTTGGATCTTTTGCTCCACCTGATTGCAAAGCATAAGCTCAACATCAACGACATTCCCATCGCCCAGCTGCTTGCCCAATACATGAAACATATTGAGGCTATGCAGCAGGCTGATTTGGATGTGGCCAGCGAGTTTATGGAGATGGCAGCCAGGCTTGTGTATATCAAGACGGCGTCATTGCTGCCCAGACCGGAGGAGTCGGAAGAACTGAAGCGAGAGCTGACCGGCCAGCTTTTGGAATACCAGGCGGTGCAGCAAGCAGCGGCGCAGCTGGAGGAAAGAGCGCAGCAGTCGGGTGGGTTCGACTTGACGGGAAGGCCGGCTTTGGAACTGCCCATCGATCAAACCTACCGCCGTCAGCATCCGTCCCGCATTCTGCAGGAATACTATTTGTTGGCTGCCGGCCGAGGCAAGCGAAAGGTGCCGCCGCCGGCCGAGGCATTTTCCGGCATCGTATCCCGCAAAATCGTGTCGGTTTCCTCCCGTGTGGTGTTTGTGCTCAGGCGCCTTTGGGGCGGTAAGCGCATGTCCATGGACGACTTGATCGATGCTTCCCGCAGCCGATCGGAGATGGTGGCCACGTTTTTAGCTATTTTGGAGCTGATCCGAAGCAAGCGTATCGCCATTGAAGAGAATGGGGGAAACACGGTGCTGAAAGCGGACGGTGACGGAAGATGGAAATAAAAAAGTTGCAGGCCGGTATCGAAGCAATCCTGTTTGCCAGCGGCGAGGGAGTGACGGCAACTCGTTTGAGCGAGACACTGGAGACCGATAAACAAACGGTTATCCGCTTGATCCAGCAGCTTTCCGATCGGCTGGATGCAGAGGAAAGCGCACTGTGCATTGTCAAAATGGATGATTCATACCAGATGTGCGCCCGCAGCCAGTACATGCCGGTTATTCGCCGGGCTCTGGAGATCAAGCGCAACGCGCCTCTTTCCCAGGCTGCCATGGAGGTTTTAGCAGTAGTGGCATACAACCAACCGGTGACCAAGGCTTTTGTGGAACAGGTGCGCGGCGTGGACTGTGCCGGCGTTGTCAACAGCCTGACCGCAAAGGGGCTTTTGGAAGAAAAAGGGCGGCTGGAACTGCCGGGGCGTCCGTTGGTCTATGGGACAACCTCTCATTTTCTCCGGTGCTTTGGCTTGCAGAGCCTTAGCGATCTTCCGCCTCTGCCGAGGCAGGAAGGGGATGGGAAGCCTCAAGAAGACGGCTCGATCCCGGATGAACAAACCGACATCAGCGACATTGGTTAGCAGCGAAAGGAGGATGTCAAAGTGGGATGGTGGATTGCATTGGCCATACTGGCGGTCATCGTCCTGCTTTTTCTCCTGCCGGTGACCGTTACGTTGGAAGCAAGGCAGCCGGGCAATGCTTGGGTTAAGGTGGGATATCTCTTTTTCTCGTTCAAGTTCCCCAAGGAGGAGAAAGAAAAAAAGAGACCCAAACATCCCAAAAAATCGGCACCGTCCCAGCAGGAGGAGTCCCAGGAGAATGCTCTGCACAAGTTCTTTACGGAGCGTCCCCTCGGTGAAACCATAAGTATGCTGAAAGAAATTCTCAAACAAATGGGGCGGGCAATGCGCTCTATGCTACGGCATGTGAAGGTAAACCACCTATGCTTTGACATGGCGGTAGCTGGTGAGGATGCAGCGGATACAGCTATCCAATACGGCAAAACCTGCGCAGCGGTGTATTCTGCTTTTGCTGTGGCATGTAATGCAGTGAGGGTGACAGGGATTCGGGAATTCGCCGTGATCCCAGATTTTACAGAAGGAAGCAAAACGAGGTTCTATCTTCATGCCCGTATCCGGGTAGAACTGCTTGTCTTGCTGGCAATTGGTGCGGCATTCCTTTTAACGTTATTCCGTACCATGATGAAACAAAAAATGACAGTGGCCTCAGGCCAAACCACACAGGAAAAGGCGGTGTAGTCAAAATGAGTGAACATCCTATTCAAGGTATGATGGAAACAACCATGAAGAAAATCCGGGAAATGGTGGATGCCAATACCATTATCGGCAATCCCATTACCTCTCCAGACGGAAGCGTATTGATCCCAGTATCCAAAGTGTCCTACGGTTTTGGCGCGGGAGGCAGTGATTTTCCCTCCAAAACCCAGAAGGATTTGTTTGGCGGCGGAACCGGTATGGGCGTAACCATTACACCGGTGGCATTTATCGTACTGCAAAACGGCGAGACGAGAATGCTCCAATTGGCCAGCGGCGACGATACCGCATCCAATGTGGTTAAATTGGTGCCGGAGCTGTTTGACAAAGTGTCAAATTTATTCCAAAAGGATAAAAAGGAGAAGGACATTTCTCCCGACCTGTGAAAATAGAAGCGGCCACCTGCATATAGATAGTCGAGGCAGGTGGTTGTTTTGCGTAAAATTCTAGTGGTAATGATGTCGATGATACTCGTGGCGATGACATGTCCTGTGCCGGCTTGGGCCCAGGAGATTACGCCTCCTACCGGGTCAGCACGGGGAGCGGTGCTGATAGAATGCAGTACCGGTCGGGTGCTTATGGCGGTCAATGAAAAGGAACATCTGGCCATGGCCAGTACCACTAAGATCATGACGGCTCTGCTCACTTTGGAGCTGGGCGATCCCACCCAGGAGATCACCGTTACCGATGAGATGGTCCGGGTGGAAGGCACCGCTATGGGCCTAAGGGCCGGCGATACCGTCAGCATGGAAGGCCTAGCGGTGGGAATGCTGCTTCCATCGGGCAACGATGCGGCCATGGCGGCGGCTATCACCTTAGGCGGCTCTTTGGAAGGGTTTGCCCAATTGATGAACGAGCGTGCGCAGGAAATCGGATGTCAGGACACCAATTTTGTCACGCCCTCCGGCTTGGATGCAGAGGGACATTATTCCTGCGCCTACGATATGGCGCTCATCGCCCGGGAAGCTATGAACAATCCGGCTTTTGCCAGCATTGCCGGATCCAAGACGTCCAAGGTTACTTTCGGCAATCCGCCGCAGGAAAGGACTTTGTCCAATCACAACCGGCTGCTCCGTATGTACGAAGGCGCTATTGGAGTTAAAACGGGGTTTACCAAAAAGGCGGGGCGGTGCCTGGGATCCTGCGCAGAGCGGGACGGCGTCCGTCTCATTGCCGTGACCCTAAACGATGGCAACGACTGGAAGGATCACGGGGCCATGTTTGATTACGGGTTCTCGATTATGTCCACCCAATCCTTGCCGCCGGTACCCGCCATCACCTTGCCAGTGGTGGGCGGGGACGAACAAAATCAATTGTTGCGGGTGGTAGCCCAGGATGTGCCATCGGCTACTCTGCTGCCAGATGAATTTGATCAGTTGGAACGCACCATCCAACTGCCCCGGTTTGTTTATGCGCCGGTGAAGGTGGGGGACTTGCTGGGCAAAGCGGTATACACATTAAACGGCCAGCCGGTGGCCGAGACCGATCTCATTGCCGCTGAGGGAATTGACTATGATCCGCCTAAATCGGCTTGGGAGAAATTCTGCGGTTTTTGGCAGTGGATATGGGATGGTATTACGGGATTCTTTTCCTAATTATTGCAGCGGATATCCGCTGTTACATAAAAAAATATGAGCACCGTTTGCTTTCAGAGAAGGTGAACGGGGACGTAGAAGTAGTGAGGATACAGCCTGAAAGGCTGATACAAGGGGGATGACAGTTG
>CALCVR010000210.1 GCA_937905915.1 uncultured Eubacteriaceae bacterium | reverse complement strand
CGGGAATCCGTAAAATGCCGCGCACAAAGACGCATAGGCTTCGCTGGGATCCGGCACAATCAATTGATTTTCTAATCCTAAATCTCTCCCCGTCACCACTGCCGCAGCCCCTTGTTTTAACGCCTGAGGCGCTTCAAGATGGCCGTCGTGCACCCGGCCCCGGGTACAGACAAATACACTTCCTCGCTTCACCTGGGTGATATCCCGGGTAATGTCTCTGATTTCAACACCATTCCAATCCTCGTTTGCACCGTAGGGCACAAAGAGTTCAGCTAGTGTCAAGCAGTCAGCCTCCTATATTGTTGTGGGAAAATCAGGGCATCTAATCGTCGGCCACAGTGTCGGCAGCGTCGTCGGCTACGTTGTGCTGAAACTCCACGGCAATTACCGTACCTGCACTTACCTTTTGTCCTGCTACAACGCTTTGTCCTGTGGAAACCGCGTCCTCACTCTCCAGTCCCACGCCGGAGAAACGGACGTTGATGCCTGCATTGGCGGCCTCGGTATTGACCTGCGCCACCGTCAATCCAACCAGATTGGGGACGGTCACCTCCTCCATTTCGCTGTCCTCACTGGTGTAGAGTACCACTGTTCCCGATTTGGGAATGGTACTGCCGGCCGACGGCATCTGCTTGAGCACAGTGTCGCCGTTGCCCTTCACACGGACTTTCAGTCCTTTTTGCTCGGCTTTGGCGGTGGCATCGGCAGGCGACATGCCGGTAAGGACAGGGGTATCGGTATCCAGCTGTTGCAATTCAGCCGCTGTATACCGGGGTTCAACGCCTAAATAAGGCAGGACATCTGCAAAGATATCGCGGGCCACCGGCGCGGCGATGGTTCCGCCGAAGATATTGTCAGCGTGAGGTTCATCCAGCATGATGAGCACCGCGATCTTTGGATCGTCAGCCGGTGCAAATCCACAGAAGGAGGCGATACGCAAATCCTTCTGGCCGGTCGCCTCGTTGACTTTGTCTCGCTTTTCGGAAGTACCAGTCTTACCGGCAATACGATAACCAGGCAAGTATGCATTCTTACCGCCGCCTTCAAAAACGACCCCTTCCATCAATTCACGCAGCAGGTCAGACGTCTCGGTAGAAATGACCTGGCGGCGCACATTGGGTTCGATGGCCTGAATGATATTATTGTCGCTGTCCAGAATCTGGCGCACTACGTGGGGCTGCAACAGATATCCACCGTTGGCCACAGCTGAAATGGCGGTGATCATCTGTAGGGGGGTAACCTTAAAGGTCTGGCCGAAGGATGAAGTGGCAAGTTCTACTGAATTCAAATTCTCCTCGGTGTGATAAAGGCCGGCATTGGTGGCTTCACCTGGCAAATCGATGCCGGTTTTTTCCGTAAAACCGAAGTTTTCAAAATACTGATAAAATACATCGCGGCCTATACGTTCTCCCACCTGCATAAAGGTAGGGTTACAGGATTGTTCCAATCCTTGTTTAAAGGTAACGGTACCATGTCCGGTCCGTCTGGCACAGCTGATACGCCGTCCCCCTACTACATAATAGCCGGGACAATTGAAGGTATCGTCAACACTGACCTTCTTCTCCTCCAAAGCCATGGCGGCGGTGATCACCTTAAAGACTGAACCAGGTTCATAGGTATCCGACACAGGTTTGTTGCGCCATTGATCAAACTGGGCTTGTTTTTTGGCTTCGGTCTGTGCATCTCCGGTGAAGGATGCTATTTCATTGGCCACATCAGCATCAAAAATCTCCATTGGGCTATTCAGGTCAAAATCGGAATGGGTGGCCATGGCAAGGATTTCGCCGGTATCTACATCCATGACAATACCGGCGGCGCGATTGGTGACGTTGTTCTCCTTGGCCGCCACTTCCAGATGCCGCTCCAGAATGGCCTGGATGCGTTCGTCGATGGACAGTACGAGTCCGTTGCCGTCCTGCGGTTCAATTAAGGTTTCGTATTCAAAAGGCATATCGGTATTGTAAGCGTTTTTCGCCGACACCACTTTACCTGGTACCCCTTGCAGATATTCATCGTACATGGATTCTATCCCATAGAGGCCGTCATTGTCAGTGCCCGTAAACCCGATGACCGATGAAGCTTCATCGTTATAAGGGTAGTATCGTTTGGAATCCTCATACATGTCCACCCCGGCCTTGATGCCGTTGTCCTTCAGAAACTGGGTGATGGCATCGTACTGAGGCTTTTCTACCTTGCGTTTCACAATCTCATAATAGCTTTTTTTATTTTGCCCCTTTTCGATGATGGTTTCCTGGTCCACATCCAAAATAGATGACAGCCCCTCGGCAATGGTTTGCAGCTGAGCGTCATCCTTGATATTAGCAGGGGCCAATGCTACCGTCCATACCGTAGCGCTTTGGGCCAGCACCTTCATATTACTATCATAGATGGTGCCCCGTTTAGGATTGATGGTGGTGGTGCGCAGCTGCTGCGCAATGGCTTTGTTTTGATACACTTCGCTGTTAATAAGCTGCAAACTGGCAAGCTGTCCTAGCAGCGCCCCAGTAAACACAAATACCAAACACACCATTAGAATCTTCATACGGGTAACCATCCGTTTCGAAGGTCCTTTTGCCATGCGCCCCCTCCTTTCTAAAAAATGAGAGCCAAGATCATCTCTCAACTCTCATTGTGTCAAGTCTCTAATACTTATGGAAAAGTCGCTTTTTTTATGATAACCAATCTTTGATCTGGTCAAAAAGCTTTTGGAATATATTTTTGGATTCCGACTCTTCCGGTACTTCAACCTTATCCTCGCTGTGCATTGTGATATATTCTGCTTGATAAGCTTCCATCCGAACCATACCCAACGCCTGAGCGTATGATTCGATGTTACGGGTAGCCATCTTTTCCTCTAAAGCGGCTTGGAGACGGACTTGTTCACTCTGAGCTTCCTCCAAGGAGGCCGTAGCCTTGGTGACCTGGTCCCCTAATTCCGAAAGCTGCATTTTGCAGAATACCATATACCCAACTACCGAAAGGGCGACGCCGATTGCCAATAGTACGGCTAAACCCCGAAGGTATCCTTGCAGCGCCGTAGCCTTTTTCGGCTTTTTCTCCTGGCGCTTTTGCACTTTCCGTTGTTTTTTATCTTCATGCGGTTCAAAAAGAGAGAGGTCGTACGCTTCACTGGATTGAAACTGTTGCATGCGCTAGGAGCACTCCTTTCAGTTTATCATTTTAAACGCTGCTAAGGTTTATTGGTTTTGATTTTTGATAATAGCCCGCAGTTTTGCACTGCGGCTACGTGGATTACGTTCCAATTCTTCCGGAGAAGCTTCTACTGCCTTACGCCACACCAATGTAGCCTCCGGCTTATGGCCGCACACGCACACTGGAAAATCCGGTGGACAAATGCATCCCTTGGCCCATTTGGCAAATTGGCGTTTCACCATACGATCCTCCAGCGAATGGAAGGTAATAATAGCCATTCGCCCGCCCTCCTTTAAACAAGAAAAGGCGTGGATAAGTCCCTGCTCCAGATGGTCCAACTCTCCATTGACGGCAATGCGGAGCGCTTGAAAGCATCTCCTTGCCGGATGTCCTTGTTCCCGACGAGCGGCTGGCGGCATAGCATATTTAATAATATCGGCCAGTTGAAGGGTGGTTTCAATGGGAGCTTCCTCCCGCGCTTTGACAATGGCTCGGGCTATTGGCCGAGCATATCGCTCTTCACCATAGTCAAAAAAGATTTTGGCAAGTTCCCCCGCCTCCAGCTCATTGACAAGGTCTTTTGCCGATCTGCCTTCCTGGCTCATACGCATGTCCAAAGGAGCGTCGTTGTGATAGGAAAATCCCCTCTCCGGCGTATCCAATTGATGAGACGATACCCCAAGATCCATTAGAATACCATCGGCTCCATCGATTGCTAAGGATTGGAGCACTTCATCCATCTGGTCAAAGTTGGCCCTCACCACCTGAGCCTGGGGATAAGGTTCTAGCCTTTTGGACGCGGCCTCAATAGCGTCGGGATCCCTGTCCAAAGCGATCAAACGTCCGGTGGTCAAACGGCTGGCAATGGCTGCCGAATGGGATCCGCCTCCGGCTGTGCCGTCCACATAAATGCCATCCTCACGGACCTGTAAGGCTTCCAGTACCTCTTGCAGCAGCACCGGCTGATGATGGAATTCCATGTTTACTTCCTCCATCCTAGGCGTTAAAAGCCCAGTTTTTCCATTTCACTGGCCGCTGCTTCGGCTGTCATTTCCTGTTCCAAGGCTTCAAACCGGGCAGGATTCCAGATTTCCGCCCGTCGTCCCACTCCCAGGATCAATGCCTCCCCTTCCAGCTTTGCATAGGTGCGCAGGTACTGAGGAATCAGCACTCTCCCCTGTTTATCCGGCTCTAAAAGCATGGCATTGGAAAAGAAAAAGCGTTGTAGTTTGCGGGATTCCGCCATGGGCAAGCTGCAAATTTTATCTTCCTGCTTCTTCCATTCTTCAATGGAGTAGAGAAAAAGGCAGTTGTCTAAGCCTACTGTAACATAAAAAGATAGGCCCAGCCCTTCTCTGAGCTTGGCCGGCACAAATACGCGGCCTTTGTCATCCATATTATGTTGAAAACGACCGATCAACATAACAACCACTCCATTTGTGAAAAGGCTCATGAATTCACCAGAATTCACCACTTACCTCCACATGAGTTTTATTATAACCTTAATTTCCAGCAATTGCAAGACAAAACAAAGGTTCATTTCGTCTCTTTCGCAGATAAATCCCGGCTTTTACCCGGGTGTTTTTTGTCATTTATTCCAAATAAACGGTGATGGAGACAAATGGTGAGAACTTTGTTCCTATTTTTTCTAAAAGCTGAATTTCCATCTTAGGCCGTTTTTTCAAAAAGAATTTATCTC
>CALCVR010000209.1 GCA_937905915.1 uncultured Eubacteriaceae bacterium | reverse complement strand
ATCCCGCTTTTGCCCAAGCGTTGCAGGAAGCCTATCAGCAAGGGGTCAATATACTGGCCTATGAATGCCATGTAGAACCGGACTGTTTGACGGTGACCAAACCAGTGCCTATCCGAATTTGGGAAGAAAACAACATCTAGTGATGGCATTTTACCATGTCCCCCATAAAGCCAAAGAAAGTAGGATAAATTATAAAATTTGGAATAATAATACAATCTTATTTTTGTCTTTATGTGTGAAATAGCGGAAAATAGTAGTGACAAACCCGTGAAGATTGTGTATAATTGAATTGCAGATAAAAAATAAAATGTTTGGAGGTGTTGTGATTTGGCAGGTAAAGCGTTGTGTTATGGTGAGCTTTTGTGGGATATTATTGATGGAAAGCCGTACATCGGCGGTGCGCCTTTTAATCTGGCCGGCCATGCGGCTAAAATGGGCTGTAATACTTGGATGCTTTCTCGGGTAGGGGAGGATGACCTAGGCCGGGATACTCTACAAAAGGTGGAGCAGATCGGCGTCCATGCCGATTTCTTGCAGATGGATCCCCAGCATCCTACGGGGACAGCCATCGTATCCCTGGATGAAAACAAGGTGCCGGTTTACGAATTCCCGGATCATGTAGCGTACCAGTACATCGAAGTAAACGATGATGTCCTTGCAAAGATTAAAGGACAAGGCATTGACTTATTTTATTTTGGTACTTTGATCCAGCGCAATCCAGTGGCCCGCCGTTCGGTGGAGCGAATTTTGGAAGAATGTACCTTTCCACACGTTTTTTTAGATGTCAACATCCGGTTTAATTTTTGTGATGCCGAGGTATTAAAAAATTCGTTTTCCCATGCAACCATCGTTAAATTAAACGATGACGAAGTAAAATTGGTGGGAGACAAGCTCTATGGCTGTCCTGACGAAATGCCGCTTATTCAAGCTCTGTTTGCCGACTATGGGATTCAGATTATTTTAGTGACTAAGGGCAAAGACGGCTGTACCGTTTACACCAGAGATCGTCATGAGGACATTAACGAATGTGTGTCTAAAGCAGTGGATACTGTGGGGGCAGGGGATTCCTTTAGCGCAGGCTTTATCAGCGCCTATTTGAATGGGGATGAAGTGTTCAAAGCAGCCCGAAAAGGCAATATTTTGAGCGATTTCGTAGCCTCAAGCCACGGCGCGATTCCGGAATATACCGAGCGTTTATGGAATCGGCTAGAAGCCATCCGATAGTCGATCGGAGGTTCTGGCAACTTAAGTGAGTTGTTGACGATAATAGCTGGTAGTTATTTTTGCCTGTTGACAAACGGCCTTGTAGAGTGTACAATCCAAGCATCGTCTTTTCGGAAGAAAACAGTGTTTTTATTCCTATCTGTTCTATTTTTTGGATGAGATGATGGGAAAATCCTCAAATTGTCTCAAACGAAAAAAGGAAATGAGAAAAACAGAGGATAAAAATAATTGTTTTAAAAGGAAATAGATTCGAAAGATTGGGATGTGTACCAGGGGTAAAAGGTGCATAGAAGAGGCTTTGCAGTGAGGTTGAAGATTTTTTAGGGCAAAAGGGTTTTGCATCTAATTTTCCAATTTTTAGTCGAAAGCGCCCTTTTGACTTAAAAAAAGTACAGGATATCAAAAAAAATTACGAGTTATTATGTGAACAAAATGTGATATCATTATAGTACAACGAGGTAAGAATGGTGGTGATTGAATGGGTGAAGTTCTGGCGGAGCTTAGAAATATTTCTAAGTCTTTCCCTGGCGTAAAGGCTTTGGATAACGTCAGCTTTGACATCCGTGCCGGTGAAGTGCATGCCCTTCTTGGTGAAAACGGTGCTGGTAAATCCACACTGATGAAGATTCTTTCTGGTGTTTACATCAAGGATGAAGGACAACTTTTCGTCGGCGGAAAAGAAGTTGAGTTTGCAAAACCGAAAGACGCTCAGCTCGCAGGTATTGGCATAGTCCATCAGGAACTCAACCTATGTAGGCATTTGACCGTTGCGGAGAATATCTCTTTGGGCAATGAGCCCAGTCATGGAGGTCTTCTCTCGACAAAGGTCATCAAACAAACGGCACGTGACGTATTGAAGCGTTTGGATCTGGATTTGGATCCGGATACAATCGTAGGTCATTTGCCGGTGTCCAAGCAGCAGAT
Organism: uncultured Eubacteriaceae bacterium; assembly: GCA_937905915.1. Classification (GTDB taxonomy): domain Bacteria; phylum Bacillota; class Clostridia; order Oscillospirales; family Acutalibacteraceae; genus Solibaculum. Next base: position 2,554 of record CALCVR010000209.1, on the reverse strand, counting down.
GGTCGAAATCGCAAAGGTATTGGCCACTGACGCTAAAGTTATCATTATGGATGAGCCGACTTCGGCTTTGACAGACAAGGAAATTGAGGAACTGTTCCGCATTATCAATCTGTTGAAGTCGCAAGGCCACGGTATCATCTACATCTCTCATCGTCTGGAAGAACTGCAGTACATTACAGATCGTATTACCATCATGCGCGATGGTCAGTACATCACAACCATGAACTTTAAGGATACCAATCTGGAAGAGATCATTGGTAAAATGGTAGGCCGTTCTCTGGAAGAAAAATTCCCGCATGTGGAATGCAAACGAGGCGACGAAGTCTTAAAGGTAAAGCACATCTGCTCCGATCAAGACGTTGCTGTTAAAGACGTTTCTTTCACAGCTTATCGCGGCGAGATCATTGGCTTTGCAGGCTTGATGGGCGCTGGACGTACCGAGCTGATGAGAGCGATCTTTGGCGCGGAAAAGAAAACTGGCGAAATCTTCGTCAATGGAAAAGAAGTGAAGATTCATTCTCCTGGCGATGCTATTAACGCAGGTATCGTGATGGCTCCGGAAGACCGCAAAAAAGACGGCCTGTGCCTGAGAATGACAGTAAAAGAAAACATGACCCTTCCCAACCTGTCTGTTGTCAACAAAGGTATGTTGCTGAAGGATTCCAAAGAGCGCAAGGTTACTGAAGATATGGTTAAGAGCCTTAGAATTAAGACTCCAACCATCAACCAAAAGGTTATTAACCTGAGCGGTGGTAACCAGCAGAAAATCGTCGTTGGTAAATGGCTGGTGCGTGACGCCCAGGTTGTTATCTTCGACGAGCCGACCCGTGGCATCGACGTCGGCGCTAAGGTTGAAATTTACAACCTGATGAATGAATTGAAGAAACAAGGAATCGGCGTTATCTTTGTGTCTTCTGAATTGCCTGAGGTTTTGGGCATGGCAGACCGTGTTTTGGTTATGGCTGAGGGCGTTCTGACTGCAGACCTGAGAAAAGAAGATACCAATCAAGAAGAAATTATGAAGTACGCTAGTTCCACTAAGGTTTCCGATACCGTGAAACCAGTTGATTAATAGAATGGAGGAAGGACGCCCCATGAGTAAAGGTGTAAATACCGCCGCCGCAGAGGAAAATAGCCCTCTGAAGAAGCGTGCAGGGATGAGCCCAGTAGCAAAGCAGTTGCTTACTACAATTTCCGCATTTATCGTAATCTGTATCGTGTTTACGATTATGAACCCTAATTTTATTACTATTTCGAATATTTTGAACGTTTGTAACCAGGTAGCTCCGGTTGCCATTATTGCAATCGGCCAGACCTATGTTTTGATCTCCGGCGGTATCGACCTGTCCATCGGTTCCAACATTGCAATCGGCGGTGTTTTCTGCTGCCAGGCTATTGTAGCCGGTATGCCGGTTATCGTTGGTATCTTGATTGGTTTGATTTCTGGTACCGTAGTTGGTATCCTCAACGGCGTGTTGGTGGTTTATGGTAAACTGCCTCCCTTCATCGCTACTCTGGGCACCATGATGGCCATCCGTGGTTTGGCTCTGACCGTCACCAATGGTATTCCTGTCACTGGACTTCCCAAGAGCTTTAGCTTTATCGGTACTGATTCCTTCCTGGGAATTCCGATTTCTGTTTACATCATGGCTGTTTGTGCCGTTGTTTTTGGTATTGTTTTGGCAAAGACAAAGACCGGCCGTTATACTTATGCCGTCGGCAGCAACTATGATGCCACCCGCCTTTCCGGTATCAATGTTAATGCCGCTATCATCAAAGTGTATGCCATCAGCGGTTTCCTTTCGGCCTTGGCTGGTATCATCATGGCCGCTAAGATTTCTTCCGCTCCGCCAACAGCTGGTGATACTTATGAAATGAATGCTGTTGCTTCTTCTGTTATCGGCGGCGCCAGCACCATGGGCGGTGAAGGCTTCATTGCCGGCACTATCGTCGGTGCTTTCGTCTTCATGACCTTGAGCAACGGCCTCAACCTGGCTGGTATTTCTTCCTTCCTGCAGAAGATTGTTATTGGTGTAATTGTTATTGCTGCAGTTATGTATGATAAACTGCGCTCCAGAAAGTGATTTGCGTTTGAAATACGCTAAGCTTTCTCATAACTTTTGCTATTTGCCGCATATGGCGGTAAAAGAATAAACACACACAATTTAGGAGGTACTTAAGCATGAAAAAGTCCATCAAAGTCATGTCTTTCATCATGGCTGCTGCTATGGTCATGGTAGGCTTCTCCGCCTGCGGCAATGATCAGGGTTCCAGCTCCAAGGCTGCTGACGAATCCAAGGCTTCTTCCACCGCTTCCGCTGCTGCTGACGAGTCCAAAGCTTCTTCTGGTGAAAAGATTAAGATTTCTGTTATCACCATGGACTCCATCGACGAACATTGGCTGAAGCTGCAAGCTGGCGCTAAGGACGCCGCTGACAAAGCTGGCAACGTTGAGATCCGTTTCGATGCTCCCCCCAACAAGATCGACTCCACCCAGCAGGCTTCTTTGGTTGAGAACGCCATCAACGATAAGGTAGACGGCATAATGCTGGCT
>CALCVR010000208.1 GCA_937905915.1 uncultured Eubacteriaceae bacterium | reverse complement strand
GGCGCTATCTCCATCATCGGCGGCGGCGATTCGGCTGCTGCTATTGAGAAACTGGGCTTTGCCGATAAGATGACCCACATCTCCACCGGCGGCGGCGCTTCCCTGGAATTCCTGGAGGGTAAAACCCTGCCCGGTATTGCCGCTCTCAACGACAAATAAGATCCATCGGATCCATGGGAAAGAGGAAAGATCGGATCTTTCCTCTTTTTTCTATGAATATAGAAAGGATGTACTTGACATGAATAAAGCTCTCCGTAAAGCCGTTATCGCCGGCAACTGGAAAATGAACAAAAACCGCAAAGAGGCCTCTGCCCTCATCGGTGAATTGAAAGAAAAGGTCGCCAATGCCGGATGTGACGTAGTCATCTGTGTGCCGTACACCAACCTGGAAACCGCTCTCTCCAGCACCGCTGGTTCCAACATCAAGGTGGGTGCTGAGAACTGCCATTGGGCTAAATCCGGCGCTTTCACCGGTGAAGTTTCGGCCGACATGCTGGCTGAAATGGGCGTCCAGTACGTCATCATCGGCCACAGCGAACGCCGTCAGTACTTTGGCGAGACCGATACCACCGTTCAGCAGCGTGTCCGCGCCGCTTTGGACGCTGGCTTGACCGTCATCCTGTGCGTCGGTGAGATGCTGGAGCAGCGCGAGCAAGGCATCACCAGCGAGCTGGTGGCTATGCAGACTAAGATCGCTTTGGGTGGTGTTTCCGAAGAGGAAATGTCCCGCATTATCATTGCCTATGAGCCGGTTTGGGCCATTGGTACTGGCCGTACTGCCACCGCCGAACAGGCCAATGAAGTGTGCAAACTGATCCGCGATACCATCGCTTCTCTCTACAGCCAGAAGGTGGCCGATGCCACCACCATCCAGTACGGCGGCTCCATGAATGCCGGCAACGCAGCCGATCTTTTGGCTCAGCCCGATGTAGACGGCGGCCTTATCGGCGGCGCTTCTCTGAAAGCCCCCGACTTCGCCACCATCGTGGAGGCTGCTTCCAAATAAGCAATTCAGGCGGATCGATTCTACAAATTTCCAAATCTTATGGCGGCTCGGGCACCGGGCCGCCCTTTCAATCCAAAAGGAGGATGTCTTTATGAAAAAGCCTCTCGTGCTCACTATTATGGACGGCTTTGGCCTCAATCCTTCCGATTACGGCAACGCCATTGTGGAAGCCAGCACTCCTAATTTAGACAAATTATTTGCTGAGAATCCCCATACCCAAATCGGCGCATCCGGTCTTAACGTAGGTCTTCCCGACGGCCAGATGGGAAATTCCGAGGTAGGACATACCAACATCGGCGCCGGCCGCGTCGTTTACCAGGAGCTGACTCGCATCACCAAATCCATTGAGGACGGCGACTTCTTCCAGAATGAAGCCTTGGTTGCCGCTGTGGATCACTGCCTCAAAAATGGCACCGATTTGCATCTCATGGGTCTTTTGTCGGACGGCGGCGTCCACAGCCATAACTCCCATCTATATGGCCTTTTAGAGCTTGCTAAACGCAAGGGCCTTAGCCGCGTATATGTTCACTGCCTCATGGATGGTCGTGACGTCCCCCCCACCTCCGGCAAGGATTTCGTAGCCGAATTGGTGGCCAAGATGGAGGAAATTGGAGTAGGTAAAGTGGCCACCGTTATGGGCCGTTATTACGCCATGGACCGTGACAACCGTTGGGAACGGGTGGAAAAGGCCTATGCCGCCTGCGTCTACCGCGAGGGCGTGCAGGAAGCCGATCCGGTGGAAGCCGTTGCTCATTCCTATGAAAAAGATGTAACCGATGAGTTCATCGTGCCGGCTGTCATCCAAGGCGGCGCCGCCATCAAGGCAAACGACTCCGTGATTTTCTTTAACTTCCGCCCCGACCGCGCCCGCGAGATCACCCGTACTTTGGTGGATCCCGACTTCAACGGCTTTGAGCGTAAGGATGGCTTCTTCCCGCTTCATTATGTGTGCTTCACCCAGTACGATGCCACCATGCCCAATGTCACTGTGGCCTTCCATCCCCAGTCCCTGAAGAACACTCTGGGCGAATACCTCTCCGATTTGGGCAAAACTCAGCTTCGCATTGCGGAGACGGAAAAATACGCCCATGTTACCTTCTTCTTCAACGGCGGTGTGGAAAAACAGTATGAGGGCGAAGATCGCGTTCTGATCCCCTCCCCCAAGGTAGCTACCTATGATCTTCAACCCGAGATGAGCGCCTATGAAGTATGCGACGCTGTTTGCGGACGTATTCTCAGCGGAAAATACGATGTGGTTATCCTCAACTTTGCAAACTGCGATATGGTCGGTCATACCGGCGTGGAAGACGCCGCTGTCAAAGCGGTGGAAGCAGTGGATACCTGTATGGGCCGTGTAGCCGATGCCGTCAAGAAGATGGACGGCGTACTGCTGGTCACTGCCGACCACGGCAATGCCGATCAGATGAAGGAGCCGGATGGTTCCCCCTTCACCGCCCACACCACTTCGCCTGTTCCCTTCATTGTGGTTGGCCGGGACTGCAAGCTGCGTGAAGGCGGCCGCCTGGCCGATATCGCCCCCACTATGCTGGATATTATGGGGATCTCCCAGCCGGCTGAAATGGACGGCGTCAGCTTAATCCAAAAATAAATTATATCCCTTTCATTTTTCTTGTGCCGCCCAGGCTTCAATCTGGGCGGCCTTTTTTGTGCAAAACCACCCAAAGAAAAAATGTAACAAAATGAATATTCATTCTTAAAAATACACTTGAAATTCCGTAGTACAGGGTGTATAATAGGCAACAGATTGAATAATAACTCGGTTGGAGGTATAGATATGCAAAAGCAGTACAAAAAAGTTATTTTAGCCTATTCCGGTGGATTG
>CALCVR010000207.1 GCA_937905915.1 uncultured Eubacteriaceae bacterium | reverse complement strand
GGAGGAAACCTTGGATCGTTTGATCTGGGCCAGCAAAATGGCAAAAATCACGGCGAAGATGGTCATGGCCACCATAGGTTCGGCCACACCCAACAGTACGCCGATCGCGATGCCGGTCAGTGCAGAATGTCCCAGAGCATCGGAGAAAAAGGCCAGCTTATGATCCACCACCATGGTGCCGATCATGCCAAATAGGGGAGTGATGAGCAGCACTGCCAGCAGGGCGTTTTTCATAAAGTCATACTGGATCCAGGAGAAGGGCAGAATACTCTCCATAATCTGATAAATTGCGTCCATCATGGATGATCCCTCCCCGGTATGGAAAGTGAAAAAGCGTCCTGGAACTCTTTGCTGCCCAGGACCTCCTGAGGCGTCCCCTGACACAGGACGGTTCGATCCAGCAGCACCATCCGGTCGGCGTAGGGGGCTACGCTTTGAAAATCGTGGGATACCAGTAAAATAGCAATGTCCCGTTCCTTTTTTAAAGAGGTAAGCCGCTCGTAAAACACCTGCAACCCGTTTCGATCGATGCCTGACACTGGTTCATCCAGGATAAGCAGCTGAGGGGCCGGTGTGACAGCCACTGCCAACAGCACTCGCTGGAGTTCTCCTCCCGATAGGTCACACAAACGTCGATGGATAAGATCGGAAGCTCCAAACTGACTGAGTTCGTCCCGCACCCTCTGTCTCATTTTACGTCCGGCCTTGAGAAACACCGGCGCATTTGACAGCATAGCCCCGCAAAAATCCAGTACGCTTACAGGGGAATTGGGGTCGATGTGCAGACTTTGGGGGACATAACCGATGCTGAGCCGGCCCTGTTTGCCCTGGGGGTCGCAGAAGGTAAGACGGCCCTCGTGACGCACTTCGCCTAAAAGAGCCTGGATCAAAGTGGTCTTGCCGGCGCCGTTTGGGCCGATTACCACTGTCAATTGCCCGCAGTGGAGGGAAAAAGTGACATCCTCCAAAATGCTTGTGTGTCCGGCCGAGACGCACAGATGCTCCACTGTGGTGCAGCAAAATCCTTTTTCATGTTTCACGACAACGCCTCCAAAAGCACCTGTAGATTTTGATCCATGGCTCGCAAATAAGCGTCTTTGTCGGTCTCTCCCGACACTGCCGGATCCAGCAGATAGATCTGTGCGCCTGTCTCCCTGGCGATGGTGTCGGCCACTCCCGATGAATACTGCGGTTCGGCAAACAATGCCTTGCAGCCGGTGGATTTGACCGTTTCAATAATATTGACCAATTCACGGGCCGTAGGATCGGTGCCCGGTTCCCTCTGGATGACCCCTGCCACATGGAGATTGAATTCCTGGGCAAAGTAGTCAAAGGCTTCGTGAAAGGTGATGATCTCCCGGTGAGGCACTTGATCCAATGCCGCATGCATTCTATCCTTGAGATCCTGGATCTTTTCTAAATAAAGGGCAGCGTTTTCTTGGTACTGCTGGGTATGAGCAGGATCGGCCGCAATCAGGCCGTCCCGGATGTTCTCCACATACTTCATGTAGCGGGAGATGCTGACCCACACATGAGGGTTGACCGTCTCCTCTTCCAGGATGCTGTGGGGCTCGCCTTCTTCATGGCCGTGATTGTGCCCTTCTCCCTCCATCATGTCGATGCCGTCGCTGGCCGTTACAATGGTAAGATCAGGATAGTTCTCCATCACTTTATCCAAAAAGGATTCCATACCGGCTCCATTGATAAGAAGGCAATCGGCCGTCTCCAAGCTCATCAGCTCTTGAGGGGACAGCTGATAATCGTGAAGGCAGCCGGTGGTAGGCTGGGTCAGATTGGTAAGCTTGACCCCTTCTACACCGTCCACCAGATTGGCGGCCGCTATATACACAGGATAAAAGGAGGCCACCACCTGTACCGACGCAGTATCCTTCTGCTGATTTCCTACCCGGCCGCATCCGCTGGCTGCCGTCAGCAGCAATGCCGCCGTCATCAACAGAGCGACTACCTTTTTCATAGGCAAACGGCATCCCCTCCCTCTCGCTATTGCAACTTAATTGCAATAATTGTACCACCATCCCGCCAGGTTGTCAACGCCTGGACAAAATCCTCCGTTACCGGTATAATGATAGCCGATACTACAATGATATGTTTCGAGGTGAATTTCCATGGCTTCTACCCGCAACACCAAGCAAAAAAAGATTATCCTTTCCATTTTGGAACATGCAGAACGTCCCTTATCGGCCGGTGAAATTCACGCTTTGGCTTTGCGTTCCTGCCCTTCCATGGCTGTCACCACCGTCTACCGGAATCTGGAGGCCATGGCCGACAGGCATGAGGTTGTATGCCACCGTCTTTCCGACAATCAGGTCAGTTATGAATTAGGCCAAGGCGCCCACAGTCATTATCTGGTGTGCCTGGGATGCAACCGCTTGATTCCTCTTCATCAATGCCCCCTCCATGGGTTGGAACAGAAGGTGCTGGAGGAAACCGGATTTCAAGTGTCCTCCCATCACGTGGAACTTTTTGGGTACTGTGCCAAATGCCGCGCCCAGAGGGAAAAGGGAAATGTATCTTCCCATCCGGCAAAAAAGCAAGACTGATCCAATTTCGTTCCGATCCGCTTGTAATAACAGAACCCCCGCAGCTTTGGAATGGTATTCCATAAGCTGCGGGGGTATTTCTTATGATATCCTCTTCTCCTCGGTCATTAAAGACGGTCGGAGAAAAATTGCCGAATATTGCTTAGTGTATGTTTTAAGATTTCCACTTCCT
>CALCVR010000206.1 GCA_937905915.1 uncultured Eubacteriaceae bacterium | reverse complement strand
GCTTTGGCTACCCTGATGCCTTCCACGAAAGATTACTTTATGCTTCTGGACGTAGGAGCCAATGTGGATTGCCGTCCGGAAATGCTGCGCCAATTTGGCATTATGGGATCGGTATATATGGAATCGGTTATGGGCAGGGCCGAGCCAAAGGTAGGTCTTGTCAACATCGGGACCGAAACCACCAAAGGCGGCGAATTGCAGCTCAATTCCTTTGAGCTTTTGCAGCAAGCCCCGGTCAATTTTATAGGGAATGTGGAAGCAAGAGAAATCCCTTATGGAGACTGCGATGTTTTGGTATGCGACGGCTTTACTGGAAACATTATTCTCAAGTTGACAGAAGGACTGGCCTCTTCTCTGCTAGGACAGATCAAAGATATCTTTAAAAGCAATATGCGTGGGAAACTGGCAGCGGCCATGGTGATGCCCGGCATGAAGGAACTCAAAAAACGCATGAGTACTGAGGAAGTAGGCGGGGCGCCTCTGCTTGGCACACTGCGCCCTGTCTTTAAGGCCCATGGGAATTCCAATGCAAAGGCTTTCCAAAATGCTATCCGTGTGGCCGCCGACTTTGCCTCGAAAGGCGTCATCGACCGCATTACGGAATCTTTGGCCGAGCGCTCCAAAGAGGAAAAAGAAATAGAAGAGTAATTTTTAGCCATAGTAGTACTGCGTGACATCATTGAGGGGGAAATATCAGGTGATACTTCAAAAAGTCATCCGTCTGTTAAGCGATGAATTAGGAATGGACGAAGCAAACATTGGATCCTCTATGACTTTAGAGGATCTAGGCGTGGATGAGATGGCCATGGACAATCTCGTCATGGCGCTGGAAAGTGAATATGGCGTGGAAGTAAGCCCGGAACAAACCGACCGGTTTGAAACGGTAGAGGATCTGGCCAGCTTTGTAGAAGACAATCTGGAATAAGAGTCAACAAATGTCCCCGTTAGGGGATATTTGTATTTATCGGAGTGAATTGTATGAACAAGATACAGGATCGAATTGGGTATCATTTTAAGAATCAAAACCTGCTTCACACCGCGTTGACCCATTCGTCGTATGCCAATGAGGTCAAAAAAGGGGTTGTGTGCAATGAGCGTCTGGAATTTTTGGGGGACTCGGTGCTGAGTATTGTGGTATCCGACTACCTTTATAATCACACCAAGATGCCGGAGGGGGAACTCACCCGCTTGAGGGCCTCTTTGGTTTGCGAGCAATCGCTGCGCCGTTTTGCCGAGCAGATCGATTTAGGGGAATGCCTTCTCCTGGGCAAAGGGGAGCAGCAGATGGGAGGACGTAAACGCCCCTCTATTTTAGCCGACGCCTTTGAGGCGGTGATTGCCGCCATTTATTTGGACGGAGGGATGGATCCCGCCCGGGAATTTGTGCTGCATTTTGTGGAGAAAGAACTGGAGAGCCATCAGAAGCAGGCATTTAAGGATTATAAGACGGCATTGCAAGAGATTGTGCAGCAGAATCCCGAGGAAAAGCTAACCTATGTGCTGCTGGGGGAAAGCGGTCCGGATCACGACAAACGGTTTACCGTAGAGGTGCGGCTCAATTCCAACCCTATTGGAAAAGGGAGCGGCCGCAGCAAAAAGAACGCTGAACAGCAGGCGGCGCGGGAGGCTTTGGAATTGATGGGATACGGCAAATGAACCACGCAAACGTCGCTTTTTTTATCCCGCATTTAGGATGCAAACATCGGTGCAGCTTCTGCAATCAGCGGAGTATCTCAGGCGTGCCGGACATCATAACGCCCCGGCAAGTGGCCGATCAGTTGGAGAAGGCTGCCTGTCAGTTGGGGGATCGGATAGGGAAATCGGAAATCGCTTTTTTCGGCGGCAGCTTTACCGCCCTCCCCAGGCGGATGATGATGGATTATCTGCAAACGGCAGAGCCTTTTCTCAAAGCCGGCTTTTTGGGGATACGTCTCTCCACCCGTCCCGATGCCATTGATCGGGAAGTTTTGGATGTGCTTTGCCAATACGGCGTCACATCGGTGGAATTGGGCGCTCAGAGCATGGATGACAGAGTGTTGTCCCTTAACGGGAGAGGACATACTGCCGCCCAGGTGGAACAAGCATCCAGTCTGATCCGGGAACGAGGCATTTCCCTAGGCTTTCAGATGATGACCGGCCTATACGGCAGCACGCCTCAAATCGATAAGGATACCGCCAACCGGCTGATACAATTGAAACCCGATACCGTGCGAATCTACCCAACTATCGTAATGGAGAGAACGCGGCTTGCGCAGCTTTGGGAACAGGGAGAGTATCGTCCCCAATCCCTTGAGGAAGCGGTGGAACTGTGCGCCCATCTGATGGATCAATTTGAGGAAAAAGGGATCCGCGTCATCCGTGTGGGACTGCATGCGGGAGGCGGTGTTGAAACCGGGATGCTCAGTGGCCCGTGGCATCCGGCGTTTGGAGAACTGTGTGAAAGCAGGCGCTTTTTGCATCGGGCTTTGGATATGCTTCAAGCCGATGATGTGCCCAGAGGCCCTGTGACATTAGGGGTACATCCGTCTGATATGTCCAAGATGATCGGGCAGAAGAGGCAAAATCTGGACAAGTTACGGCAAATAGGATATGATAGTAAGGTGATAGGGAAAAGCGATGTCCCCAAAGGGACCGTCCGGATACTGTAAAGAAAGGAGGCGCCGCAGAGATGCTGCTTACATCGTTGGAGATCCAAGGTTTTAAGTCTTTTCCGGACAAAACCAAGCTGTCCTTTGGCGCCGGTATTACAGCAGTAGTAGGTCCCAACGGCAGCGGCAAAAGCAACATCAGCGATGCGGTTCGCTGGGTGCTGGGAGAACAGTCCACCCGTACCCTTCGCGGCGCCAAAATGGAGGATGTGGTGTTTGCCGGCGCCGCGACCCGGAAGGCTCAGGGATTTGCAGAAGTCTCCCTTATTGATTTTGACAAAGATGTGGTCACCGTTACCCGCCGGTATTACCGGTCGGGGGATTCAGAATATATGCTCAACAAGACCAATGTACGGCTGAAGGATATCAACGAGCTGTTTATGGATACCGGCCTCGGCCGGGATGGATATTCCATTATCGGGCAGGGTAAGATCGCTGATATTGTGTCCTCCCGTTCGGAGGACCGGCGCGAGATTTTTGAGGAAGCGGCAGGCATCTCCAAATACCGCTACCGCAAGCAGGAAGCCGAGCGAAGATTGGAAAAGTCCGAGGAGAATTTGATTCGTCTGCGGGATATTTTATCCGAGTTGGAAAGCCGCGTCGGCCCATTAAAGGAACAGGCGGAAAAAGCGCAGAGGTTCTTGACTTACGCGGAGCAAAAGCGGACGTTAGAATTGGGCATTTGGATGCGCCAGATCGACCGATCAGGCGAAATCCTGCGGGATCACGAACAGAAGATCCTAGTAGCGCAAGGCCAGCACAACGACCTGGAAAAGAAATTGGAAAGCATAGAATCCGAAATGGAGGAAGTGCAGTCCCAGAGCGCCCGTCAGTCGGTACTCATCGATGAGATCCGCCGTTCCTCCGTCCAGTTGGAGGAGGAAGCGGTCCGCACGGAGGGACAGGTCCAGGTGCTGGAGAACACGGTCTCCCATAATCGGCAGTCCATTGCCCGGTTGGAAGAGGAATTAAAGCAATCATCCTCCACCGATGAGCAGTTAAGGCGGGATATGGAATCCCGCAAAGAGAGCATACAGAAAATTGATGAGACAAAACGGCAGCTTTCTCAGAGGCTCGAGCAGGTGGGGCAGGAGATGGAGACGCTTATCCATCAAAGCCAAGGGCATTCCAGCCAAATGGAAAAATTGTCGTCGTCACTTAACCGTTTGGTATCCAGTGCCGCTGACGCTAGGGTGGAAGCAGTAACAGCACAATCCGCCATCCAGGCGCTGGATCAACGAATGGAGACGGCGGCCCATGCCATGGATCAACATACCCGGGTCATCCAGGAGACCAAAGCTGATTTGGAGGACTTGGAACAAGGGCTTGAAAAGCTTGAAAATGAAATCCAATCCCTTGGCAACATGGCGAAGGGATATGAGATTCGAGTGGCGTCCCGGCGGGAAAAGGTGGCCCAATGCAAACGTTCGGCCGATCAGCTCAGGCTGGATACTTCCGAGATGCAGCGCCGCATCTCCCTGTTAGAGGACATGGAGCGCAGCCTGGAAGGGTTCACCCAAAGCGTCAAGCTTATTATGAAGCAGGCCAAGCGTGGGGTGCTCAAGGGGATCCACGGCCCAATTTCCCGCCTGATCCAGGTGCCGGGGGATTATGCACTAGCGGTGGAGACGGCATTGGGAGGGGCGATGCAGAATATCGTTACCTCCACGGAGTCCGAAGCCAAAGCGGCTATCCAGCACCTCAAAAGCAATCGGGGAGGCAGGGCCACTTTTTTGCCCATCAGTTCCATCCAGGGGCGCAGGCTCGGAATCCGATCTAGACGACTGCTGGGGATTTGTAGGCGTCGCTTCGGACCTCATCCAATTTGACCGGCAGTATGAGGGGATTTTTTTGTCCCTGTTGGGAAGAACCGTAGTGGCCGAGGATCTGGACAGCGCCACAGCCATTGCAAAACGATATCATTACCGATTCCGTGTAGTCACCTTAGACGGCCAGGTCGTCAATGCTGGAGGATCTCTAACCGGCGGTTCCCACGTCAAAGGGGCCGGACTTTTGAGCCGCCGCAATGAGATCGATGCCTTAAAACAAAAAGCCGATAGCCTTTCGTCCCAGGCCGAGCAAGCTAAGACCTTTTTGCATGCAGCCGAGCAGGCTTTGGCGGCGGAGGAGGCTCGGCTGAGCGGGACAAAGGGTGAACTGGCCACCGCTAATGAAGATCGAATCCGCTTGGAAAGCGAACTGAAGAGATTGCGGGAGCAACTGGCGGCGGCGCAGAAAAACCGGCAGCAACTTCAAACAGAAGCAGACCGATCCACAGGTGAAAGAGAAAAACTGATCAAGCAGCAGGAAACGGCCATGGCCCGCGCTGATCAGATCTATCGGGAAAAAGCGCAGCTGGAAGCCCAAATAGCACAATTGGCTGGCGGGCAGGACGCACTACAGCAAAAAAGGGACGCTTTGACGGCGCAAAGTGAACAGATCCGTCTGGACCTGCTTTCCTCCCAAAAGGATCTAGATGCTTTACACAGTGCCATCCAGGATCTACAAATGCGTCTGGAAGGGCAGGCAGGCAGACAACAGCAGCTGCATCAGGAGATTAAGTCTTATGAAGCGCAGAATAGAGCGATTGCAAGCCAGATTGAGGAACTTCTGAAGCGGGCGGAAGAGAAACGCATTCAGTCGAAAAATGCCAAACAGCGCATCGACGAAATCAATGAAAGACGAGGCCAATTGGAACGGCGTTTTCATGAACTGCGTCAGGAAGAAC
>CALCVR010000205.1 GCA_937905915.1 uncultured Eubacteriaceae bacterium | reverse complement strand
AATATATCGTCGTCCACAATACCGGCAACGCCGCCGCTACTGCCAACGATGACGCCCACTCCCGTTGGCTGCAAAATGTAGAAAATGCTGACGTACAAGACGTATCTGTTCATATGTTCGTGGACAAAGATTCTTGTGTCCAAACCTGTCCCTTAAATGAAATCACCTACAATGCAGGCGACGGCGGCAGCGGCAAAGGAAATGCACGAAGTCTGTCCATTGAAATCTGTGAAAACGACGATTATCCCGCTGCTGAAAGCAATGGTATTAAATTGATCGTTGCCTTTATGAAACAGTTCAATATTCCTATTGATAAAGTCCAACCCCACCGTTATTTTGCCACCAACAAAAAACTTTGTCCTCATCGAATCCTAAAGTCACAGGCCACCTGGGAAAGCGACTGGAAAAAATTCCAGCAGCGTATTATGGCTGCATATAGCAGCGATTCCTCCTCTGGACAAAATCCAGCTCCAGATCCAGGCACAGACACCTATACTGTCCAAAAAGGCGACAGCCTCTGGCGCATTGCCCAAAACGTGTTAGGAGACGGCAGCCGATATACCGAAATCGCCTCTTTAAACGGCATCGGTTCCCCCTATGTCATCCACGTTGGAGATGTATTAAAGCTCCCCCAGTCTTCTTCCTCTTCCGGTGCCATTCAGGTGGGAGATCGGGTTAAAATCACCGGCGCCTATTATGCCACTGGGCAGCGCATTCCCACCTGGGTTAAAGAGACAACTCATACTGTCTACCAGCTGAAATCCGATCGAGCTTTGATGAAGGAGATTATGAGCTGGGTTTATCTCACAGATATTTATAAAGTATGAGGCTCTAACATCTCAAATCCCCTTAGAAACGGAGTGTCTATATGGATCAACTGGTGTTGATTTTTTCTGTGGCCATCATTGTAGAAGCACTTTTGGAATATACCAAAAGTGTCGTCTATATGTTTACCAGAGGCTGTGTCAAATGTGGGATTATCCGAATTTGTGCTGCCATCATAGGTGTGGGATTGGCGCTTCTCACCGGTGTGAACTTATTTGCAGAATTTAACATTCCCATTAGCCAACCTTGGATTGGTTCGGTTTTAACCGGTATTATCATCAGCCGAGGCAGCAATTATTTAAATGATATTATCAGCCGCTTAACCAATCCCACGTCGGCGGTTTCCTCTTCCAATTCCAAAGGTGCCAAATCCGTCGATTCATCCACGTCACCGATAGCCGGCAGTGATTCCCCTGTTTCCTCTGCTGTTCGTGGAGCCGTCCAGCTAACTACTTCTTCCTCGGAAAATAGCGGGACTTATTTGACCCAGCAATCCTCGACTGCCTCTACAAAAACAGAGGCTCAGTCATCCAATCCACCTTCCCTTTTAGGACCGGATGATTTCCCAGAAGCCATTGAAGACACCGATTTATTTGGGATTTCATCTATTGACTAACGTATAAAGTACCTCCTCTTCTTAACTCAAAAGAGCTGTGGACGAAAGAGTCCACAGCTCTTTTGAGTTTTTATTTAGCCCTTTAATGCCCGCATAGCGTTGAGAATGGCGATAACTGCTACGCCCACATCAGCAAATACCGCTTCCCACATATTTGCAAATCCCAGAGCGCCTAAAAGAAGGATACATCCTTTTACCGCTAAGGCAAAGATAATGTTTTGACGCACAATTCGCCTGGTCTTTTTGGAAATACGAATGGCGTCTGCAATTTTAGAAGGTTGATCGTCCATCAGCACAATGTCCGCCGCTTCAATGGCCGCATCCGATCCCATGGCTCACATAGCAATGCCGATATCGGCTCGGGATAAAAACGGCGCATCGGTGATACCGTCGCCTACAAAGGCTACATTTCCTTTGGCGGATTTTTGGGCTAGAAGTTTCTCCACTTCCTCTACCTTGTCGCCAGGCAATAATTGCGCGTGTACTTCATCTAAGCCAAGTTCTTTCGCTACCTTTTCACCCACTGCTTTGGCATCGCCTGTCAGCATTACGGTCTTTTGGATGCCTACTTTTCTTAGCTCCTGGATGGCTTTTGCTGCATCCGATTTAATTTCATCGGAGATGACAATATGACCTACATATCTGCCGTTTAACGCCACATGTACCGTGGTGCCTAAGTGATGGCAAGGGTGCCAATGGACGCCGATTTCCTCCATCAGCTTATCGTTTCCCACACACACATCATTGCCGTCCACTTTGGCTTTTACTCCCCGTCCCGACAACTCTTCCACATCTCCAATGCGGCTGCGGTCAATATCTATCCCATAAGCCTCTTTTAACGAGCGGGAAATAGGATGATCGGAATAGCTTTCCGCCAAGGCCGCAAGCTCTAAAAGTTTCGATTCAGAGCAATCGTCAGGATGAATAGCCGTTACATTAAAGACGCCCTTTGTCAAAGTGCCTGTTTTGTCAAAGACAACCGTTTCTGTGTGGGACAGGGTTTCCATATAGTTGCTTCCTTTGACCAGGATGCCACGTTTGGAAGCTCCGCCAATTCCGCCAAAGAAGCTTAAAGGAACCGAGATGACCAATGCACAAGGGCATGAAATCACCAGGAAGATCAAGGCTCGATGAATCCATTCCGACCATCCTCCGCCAAGCATTAAGGGCGGAATCACAGCCAAAAGTGCCGCTCCGATTACTACAATAGGAGTATAGTACCGGGCAAACTTTGTGATGAAATTCTCGGCTTTTGCCTTTTTTGAACTTGAGTTCTCCACTAAGTCAAGAATCCTAGATACCGTGGATTCTCCAAAAATCTTAGTAACCTGTACTTTTAAAACACCGCTTTGATTGATGCATCCACTGATGACATCGTCTCCTGGCTGCACATCTCTTGGCACTGATTCTCCAGTCAATGCAGCGGTATCAATAGAGGAATCCCCCTCTAAAATGACGCCATCCAACGGAATGCGTTCTCCAGCTTTAATGACAATAGTGTCCCCAATCTTTACTTCATCGGGATCCACCTGTACTAATTTTCCATCCCGTTCCACATTAGCGTAGTCTGGACGGATATCCATCAGAGCTGAAATGGATTGCCTCGAACGGCCTACGGCATAATTCTGGAACCATTCCCCTACCTGATAAAACAGCATTACCGCAATGCCTTCCGGGAATTCCCCTACGCAAAAGGCTCCCATTGTGGCGATGGTCATCAGGAAATTTTCATCAAATACCTGTCCGTGAGAGATATTCCGAATGGCTCTCCACAAAACGTCCCAGCCTACCACCGCATAAGGAATCAAAAAAGCAATAAGCCTAGCAATCCCCGTTAGAGGCAATAAGACCGCCACAAGAAATAATGCGCCACCGATCAGAATACGAACTAACATCTTTTTCTGCTTTTTGGTCATGTCAATCCATCCCCTCTAGCAATTTCATGTTGTATGCTATGGTTCTTTATAAGATGATCTGGCAATCAGGTTCTACCTTTTTGCAGGTTTTAACCACTTTTTTTATAATACTGTCAAATTGGTCGTCATCAGCAGTCAAGGTCAACTTCTGCATTAAAAAACTCACGCTGGCATCTTGAACTCCGTCCAATTTCTTAATGGCATCCTCCATTTTCTGCGCACAATTGGCACAATCTAAGTCCACCAATTTATAACTCTTTTTCATAGTTCATAACACTCTCCCTTAAAAATAATTATTCACCGATATGTTCCATTCCCTGGCCGATGATACTTCTCACATGATCGTCGGCCAAAGAGTAAAAGATAACCTTTCCCTCCCTGCGGAATTTCACCAGTTTATTGTTTTTAAGCACTCGTAACTGATGAGACACTGCTGTCTGCGTCAGCTTCAAAAGCTGCGCAATATCCCCTACGCACATCTCCGATTCAAATAAAACATAAAGGATCTTGATGCGGGTGGTATCGCCAAACACCTTAAAAAGTTCTGCTAAATCATAAAGGATCTCATCTGCTGGCAAATAGGACGTTACACGATCTACAACATCGTCATGAGCACACAAAAAGTCTCCCGAAGAGCTGTTTTGTTCTTGCATTATTTACACATCCTTTCATTTGAACATCTGCTCATATATTATACTGTATTGTTCCTTTTGTCAAGAGTATTTGTACTTTTTTTCATTTAATCCTTCAAAAGAAAAAGGATGGTTGCTTTGCAGCCATCCTCTACTAGATTCTCTCTTGTTTTTTATGGTAAGATAGAGTGGAAATCTTTCCCTATCATCTTTGAACATAGGAGTTTTGTTATGAATAAGAAACAGCAAACCGTTTTAATTACTGGGGCTTCCCGCGGTATCGGAAAAGCTACGGCACAGCTTTTTGCCTCCAGAGGATACCAGGTGGCTATCAACTATAATCAAAGTGATCGAGAAGCCCGTCAGCTAGTAGAAAAATTGAACCGCCTTTGTCCTGCTATAGCTGTCAAAGCCGACGTGTCCGACGGTACTCAAGTTGATGCCATGATGAAAAAAATACATAGTCAATTAGGTTCTATCGATGTCTTAGTCAACAACGCCGGCATTGCAAGGCAGGGTCTCTTCACCGATTTTACTTTAGAGCAATGGCAAAGGATATTTGACGTCAACGTTACCGGGATGTTTCACTGCTGCCAAGCCGTTCTTCCGGATATGATCCATCAAAAAGCCGGTAGGATCATCAATCTCTCTTCTATTTGGGGAATCACCGGCGCTTCCTGTGAAGTGCCTTATTCCGCAACCAAAGCCGCCGTTATCGGCATGACCAAAGCATTGGCCAAAGAACTTGGCCCCAGCGGCATCCAGGTTAACTGTGTAGCTCCCGGGGTCATCGACACCGAGATGAACGCCCACCTCACC
>CALCVR010000204.1 GCA_937905915.1 uncultured Eubacteriaceae bacterium | reverse complement strand
CCCCCGCCATTACCAGCGGTACAAGGGAGGTACGGCTGGCGGCGGCCGCCTGGGCCACACGGAACAACTCCATAATAGCAATAACCTGGGCCAAAGCTGTATCCTTAATCAAGGTGATGACCTCATTGCCCATGGGAGGAACAATGCGTTTTGTCACCTGGGGAAGCACAATGCGGAAAAAGGTCTGGCGTTTGGAGAAGCCCAATACTTGGGCCGCCTCATGCTGCCCCACTGGAATGGACTCCAGTCCGCCGCGGTAAATCTCAGCAAAGTAACAGGAGTAGTTAATGGAAAAGGCGATGATGGTTGCCGGAAAACGATAATTTCCAAGCGGCATACCAAACAGGTAAAATGGGGCGAAATAGACAAAGATCAACTGCAACATCAGCGGCGTGCCGCGCACGATCAGGAGAATCCATTCCACCGGTTTACTGATCCATTTGTGCTTGGACATGCGCCCCATGGCAAGCGGCATTCCAAGTGGCAATGCAAATAGCAATGTTAGGAAAAAGATGGCCAATGTCCATCCGAATCCCTCCAGCAATTGGAGACTCAAACTCAGTAGGTCATTCATTGATTTCCTCACCTTTTAAACAATTTCGTCTCGGACAATGGAGACTGGAGAAGTCTAAAATTACTTCCCCAATCTCCAAACTCAATTCTGTAACAGAATGCAGATGGTGTTCTTACTGGATGGTGGTAATATCTTCACCAAACCATTTTTCAGAGATTTCAGCCAATGTGCCGTCTTCTTTCATCTCTTTGAAAGTCTCATTGACCTTGTCGCGCAGTTCCTCATCGGATTTCCGGAAGCCTACTCCGTATTCCTCATCAGCCAAGGATTCGTCTAAAATACGATACTTGGAAGGATCTTTCTTGGTGTAGTAACGGGCTACTACTTCATCGATAAGGACGCCGCTAGCACCGCCCGATTCCAAATCCATGAGGGCTTTGTTGTTGTCGTCAAACAGCAAAACCTCTTCCAGGCTGTTTTTGAAGTCTGGAACACTGTCCAATGCCTCAGATGCGCTGGATTCCGACTGAAGCGCCAATTTCTTTCCCTTCAGATCGTCCATAGAGTTGATGTCTGAATCGGCCATCACCACGATGATCTGGCGGTTCTTCATGTAGGCGTCTGAGAATATCACCACTTCCTTGCGGGCATCGGTGATGGTGTAGCCGTTCCACAGGCAGTCCACTGTTTCCGCGTTCAATTCCTGCTCCTTGACCTTCCAGTCGATAGGTTGGAGTTTGACTTCCATGCCCATTCTTTCAAAGGTTTCGGTGGCAATGTCGATGTCAAAACCCACCAGGTTGCCGTCGTCATCTCGATAACCCATAGGCGGGAACTGATCATCCAAACCTACAATAATGGTGTCCTTCTTCTCCCCACCGGCTGCTGCTTGGGAAGATTGATTGTCGCCGCCGCAACCCGACAGTGCAGCTGCCGATGCCAAAACAGTAATGGCCAACAGGGCCGAAATCAACTTTTTCGCTTTCATCTTTACTCCTCCATCCGGCCTTTCTCTTTCTGAAAAGGCCCTTTTCTTTTAGAATCCGCCGCTTAAAACAGCGCTACTCATTTTAGTACCATTGTAATATATCATCGCGTAAAAGTAAAGATATTTCCCTCTTTTTCCAAGAGATTCTATCCTTTCCCCTTCTTTACGACAGCAGTACCCGTACCGTTCTTCGTCCGCTTAAGGCGTCTTTATCTTTTTCCCATGCCATGGCCACGACAGGCTTATCCTCCTCCTTCTCCGGATCGGCCGGCAGCCATGCAAATTGTCCAAGCCGATGTTGTTCTTTGGTGATGGTTCCCTCTTCCACTAGTCTCCGTAAAGTGGGGCCCAACGCTGTAAGTCCTTGATGGGGTTCCAGTGCCCCCGGGATGTTCCCTTTTCCTCCGTTTGCCATGCAGTCCACGGCTACCTTTGCCCGCAGGATGCGGTAATGTTCTCCATCAAGATATTTCTTTCCAAAGCAGAGTAGTTCTTCCATCTGATTTAGTAGGGATAAGGGGCGGGTAAGCGTCCCCCGCTTGGAACAGAAATCCTCCAGCTTTTCAAAAAGATCGAAGGCGCTTTGATCCACCATTTTAAGCAGATATTCTATTGCGTTTAAAGCGTGGCCGGAATTATAATACCGCTCGCACATTTCCTCGATCCCCTTCAAGTGGAGCAGATCCCAGCCGCTCAACTCCCGGGTGTGTAAAATCTCCCAGGGGGCGTAGTCTCGCCCCACAAGCCCCAGGTTCTCGGCGTCACGGCGCAGGCGGGATCCTTTGAGCAGCTTTAAAAATCCCAACTGAAGGGCATGGGGACGTAGCGAAAACACCCGGTCAAAGGATTGGCCAAACGTCTTATAGTCCTCCAAGGGAAGCCCTGCAATTAAATCCAGGTGAACGTGCACCCGTCCGGCCTTGACCAAGCTGGTGACACGTTTGCCCAGTTCTTCCAAGTCTGTGGCGCGGGATACCGTCTGCAACGTAGGCTGATGGCAGGACTGCACCCCTGCCTCCACTTGGAGTTTTCCCACTGGAGCAGTACGCAACAGGTGCATCATTTCGTCGTCCAGCAAATCAGCCGCCACTTCAAAATGAAAACGGGTGGAGCCGGTGTTGTCTAAAATCCATTGTACCAGCTGTGCGGCCCGTTTAGGATCGGCGTTAAAGGTGCGATCTACAAATTTGACAAGGGGTACCCCTAGGTTTACCAGTTTAGTCAGATCCTTTTTAACCCGATCCAATGGCAAAAATCGGACTCCCCTTCCGCTTCCCGACAGGCAGTATCCACAGGAAAAAGGGCACCCCCGGGAGGATTCATAATAGGCGATGCGTTTTTTAAGCCCCGGAACATTGCTTAAATCCACCGGCGGCATGGATGCCCAGTCCTCTACCACAGCGCACTGGTTGTCCCCCACCGCTTGTCCATTTTCACGCCAAACCGCCCCGGGGATCCCCTTCAGGCCCTCCCCTTTTCCCATACGCTCCAGCGCCATGGGAAGGCTGTGTTCTCCCTCCCCGCACAGGATCAGATCCACAAAAGGCCGTTTTTCTATGGTATCCTTGGCGTCGTAGGACACTTCCGGTCCGCCCAGCACAATGCGAACCTGAGGCAATATTCCCTTTAAGTCGGCGGCTATCCGGCCAATAAAGTCGATGTTCCAAATATAGCAGGAAAAGACTACCACATCCGGCCGGCGGGCAACCAGTTCCCGCAGCACCCAATGAGGCTGCTGGTTAATATTAAATTCCAATGCCTCCACATTATCGTCACAGCACGCCTTTAACGCATAAACCGCCAGATTGATGTGAACATAGTGAGCTCCTACCGCCACCAAAACGGTCTTCATATTCATTGCCTCCTTGCCCCTCTTCAAACAGTGGGTATGAGAATTAGTATACCGGAACAGGGCAGATACTGTCAAACCGTGTCTCCATGAAAAAAGGCCCTCCCCGAAGGGAAGGCCTTGAAATGCTTTTTTGACGCGGCGCGATCAGCAGCATCCGCCGTGAGGACGGGGCGGTTGATCGTCGCAGTTAAGATCCTCTGCCCTAGGCGGGAAGAACTGCTCGGTGGGGAATTGAATCCGGCGGAACAGCTCACAGGGATTGTCGCTGGACGAGACGCATTCCTTGCTGGGTACGCAGAAATCGTACACCGGTATAAGCATTTGGACATTGCGTTCCAGCTGGACGATAGTGAAAATACCCAAGGTGACATACAAGATTTTGCCGGGAATACAGCCGCCCAAGTCTCCGCCGAAACGGCTGCAAATGCCCTGCGGGATGCAGCAGCAGGGATCAGGACGGCAATCACAGGGCTCGCACAGACGGGCCGACAGCACAATGGGATCGGCCACCTGGCAGACAGCCTTGGGCAGGTTACGGGTGGGACGGTTCTGATAATCATTTTCGTCGTCGCAGTAGCTGGACGAGAAGATCTTAACCGAACCTTCGCTGCCGTAAAGAATGACCTTTTTGTCAAACATGGCAAGACCCGAAATGGTGCAGGGGCAGGAATTAGGCGCTGAATAGACGTCCACCGTGACCTCGAAGAAGAAGGTCATATCCACCGAATAGAAGCCCCGGTTAAACGGCACCGCTTCCACATCCAAAAATACCGAGATCACTTCGGCACTGCGGCTGCGGACGTTGATGGCCTGGTCAATGACCCGTTGGTTGCACTCGGTAAAGTACACCCGAAGGTCTTCCAGACAATCTTTATCGCCGCAGGAATCATAGATTCGGCCTGCGTCGATGCATACGGCCTCTTTAAAGCAGCCGTTTACAACCTCTGCCGGTTGCATGTTATGTTCAGTCATAGAAAAAAGCCTCCTGTAGTGATTTTTGAAGTGTCTGACGGTTGCGCCGTCCTTGGCGGCAATCTCAAACTTCACTAACATTCTATGACACTCCCCGAATTCGGCTACATTTTTACGCCGAATTCGGGGGAAATCCTCTGCATCCGGACTGGCTCCCCCTCGTCCTTTTACGCCTTCTTAAGCCGGGCAAAGTTTGCCATGAGCTTCTTAGTCCCCACTTTATCAAAGGCGATTTCAAGCAGGGTATCGTTGCCCATGGGGGTTGCCCCCACCACCATACCGGTGCCAAAGGTCTTGTGGGATACCTGATCCCCTGGCTGGAAGGATGCCGAAGGTTTGCCGGCCGTACCGCTGCCGGTACCCACCTTGTGGGCGGCCGCCGTAGTGACCTGCCGGTGCAGCAATTTTTCATTTGGCTTTTTGGTCCATTCCTGCACCGGCTTGCGCGGGCGCAGCACATCTAGATATTGTTCCGGGATCTCCTCCACAAACCGGGATCCTTTGCTGCGGGTGGTGGACCCATACAGCATCCGGCTGCGGCAGCGGCTGAGGATCAACTTTTCCCTGGCCCGGGTGATACCCACGTAACACAGCCGCCGTTCTTCCTCCACCAAGTCGGGGGAATAGACCGACTGGCTGCCCGGGAAGACGCCTTCCTCCATGCCGGGGATGAATACCACCGGGAATTCCAAGCCCTTGGCCGAGTGGAGGGTCATGAGTACCACTGCGTCAGCCGACTGGTCATAATTGTCCACATCGGTCATCAGGGAGATTTCTTCCAGGAACCCTGCCAAAGACGGATCCTCGTTTTCGTTTTCATAGCTCAGGATAGTAGAGGAGAATTCATTGAGGTTTTCAATGCGGGAAAGGGCCTCTTGTCCTTGCCCTTCCAGCATGCGCATATAC
Source organism: uncultured Eubacteriaceae bacterium (assembly GCA_937905915.1). GTDB lineage: Bacteria > Bacillota > Clostridia > Oscillospirales > Acutalibacteraceae > Solibaculum. The sequence goes on along the minus strand of CALCVR010000204.1, from coordinate 8,954 downwards.
CCGGTTTGATCCAGTACCCGCTCGTACAGCTCGTGGAGGCTCAAAGTCTCTGCCGCCTCCGAAAGCTGCTCCATCATGGCGGCAAACGCCATAAGGCGGGGAGCCGAACGCATCAACGGCTCGTATTGATCGGCGGTCTTTACCACCTCATACAGGGAGAGGCCCAGCCCCTCCGCGATCTGGGAAGCCGTTCCCATGGTAGCGTCGCCGATCTGACGTTTCGGCTCGTTGATGATACGGCGCAGACGCAAATCGTCATTGGGGTTATTGATGATGCTCAAATAGGCGATGACGTCTTTGATCTCTTTGTGCTCGTAAAAGCGCAGGCCCGCCAGGATGCGGTAGGGCACGCCAGACTTGACCATCGCCCTCTCCAAGGCGCTGGCCTGGGCGTTGAGCCGGTAAAGTACGGCGTGATCGGCGTATTTACGGCCGGCGCTGACGCTGTCGAGAATCTTATCGGCGATAAACTTGGCCTCTTCCATCTCGTTGTCGGCGTCGTAAAGATCGAGTTTGTCCCCTTGGCCGTTGCGGGTCCACAGCTTTTTCCCCTTGCGTTCGCTGTTGTTCTGGATGACGGCGTTGGCCGCATCCAGAATGCACTGGGTGGACCGGTAGTTCTCCTCCAGACGGATAACCTGGGCGTCGGGATACTGCTTTTCAAAGCTCAGAATATTCTCAATGGTTGCGCCGCGGAACTTATAAATACTTTGATCGTCGTCGCCCACTACGCAAAGATTGCGCCGTCCCTCCGCCAGCAGGCGAATAAAGCGATACTGGGCCATATTGGTGTCCTGGTACTCATCCACCATAATATAATGAAAACGGTTCTGGTAATATTCCAACACATCCTGGTTTTGTTCCAGCATGATGACCGTCTGCATCAGCAGATCGTCAAAGTCCATGGCGTCGGCCTCTTGAAGACGCTTTTGATAGAGGGAATAAGCTTGGGCGATTTTCTTTTTCCGGTTGTCGTCTCCAGCCATGGCCAGGTACATCCCAGGACCCATCATCTGATCTTTGGCACGGCTGATCTCCGACAGGGTGCTCCGGACCGGCAGGACCTTATCGTCGATGTTAAGAGCCTTATAGCACTCCTTCATAAGGCGGCGGGTATCATCGGTATCCCGGATGGTAAAGTGAGAGGTATACCCTACCTTGTCGGCGTCCCGGCGAAGCATACGGGCGCAAGTGGCGTGAAAGGTGGATGCCCACACGTCCTTGCCCACATCCGACCCCAGCATGGCGTCCAGACGGTCTGTGAGTTCCTTGGCCGCCTTATTGGTAAAGGTGATGGCCAGGATCTGCCAAGGCTTGGGCGGATCTACAGCCAAAAGCGGCACAAGTTCCGCCATCTTCTCAGGGGCCAGTTCCCCCAAAGACGCTAGGCGGAGATTTTGCATCTGCCGCTCGGTAATGCCGGCCGGCGCTTGATCCGAATGATAAGCTGAACCATACTTAATTAAATTGGAGATGCGGTTGACCAGTACGGTGGTCTTGCCGCTTCCTGCTCCCGCTAAAATAAGCAGCGGCCCCTCGGTGGAAAACACCGCCTGGCGCTGCATTTTGTTCATCCTTTTAAAGTCCTGTTCTAAAACGGTTTTTCTCAGTTTAATCCATTCCAACTTGTAGTCCATTCCAATTCTCCTAATTCCTTAATACCTTCTATTCTACCTGAAATCGCCAAAGAAAGCAAATGGGTAAACCGGCATAAAGAACCCCCATCCCAGAACAATTTACTTGGGATGGGGGGAATTTACTATTATTTTAATCTTTCTTCTTTAAGAGCAGCCGGATGATTTCCCGAACTCCAAGGAGTTCTTCCCTGTCCAGCTTTTCCATCATGCCGGAGGTCTCTTTTAACAACGATGGATCGTGCATATCCGGATTAAAAAATTCTTCCGGCGTCACATCCAAATAGGTGCAAATTTGTAAGAATTGTTCCATTCCTGGTAAAGCTCTACCCGAGACAATACTGTTAATATAACTACGGCCATTACCTAATTCCAATGACATACGATTTTCTGAAACATCTTTTTTAATACGTAATTCAGCAAAACTCCTGAACAATAATATCGTTTTCTTCCATATACTCTTTATCCAAGATCATACCACCTCCTATTATAAATAAAATGATAACATCTTAAATAATTCGAGTGCATCATAATATGATTCAAATTTTAGTTTTTCCCTTGATTTAAATTATATTATAATGCTATAATCGAATGTAGCTAGATTTTTGTATGTTAAAATAATGCATTAACTAAACTAATCAAAGGCCAAAACTCAAGGTGATAACAATGAAAATCAAAACGGCAGTATTCATCGGTCACAGGTCCTGCCCTGACCTGGATCAGCGCCGGGTCCGCCATGAAATCGAAAAGCAAATCTGGGACGGTACCACCAGATTCCTCTGCGGGGGAATGGGGCAGTTCGATTGGATCTGCGCCCGATGCGTCGCTTCCTTAAAGCGGGATTATCCCGCCGTCCAAAGCAGTTTGGTCATTCCGTATCCGTCCTTTTCGGTTTTGGAGCCGTCCTATTTCGACCACATCCTCTATCCTAGAGAATTAGGGCAATGGGATTTTAAGTCGGTCATTCCAAAGAGGAACCAATACCTGGTTGACAATGCCTCCCTCGCCATCTGTTACGTCAACCACGACCGGGGCGGCGCCGCCAAAACTTACCAATATGCCAGGCAAAAATCCTTAAAACTCATTAATTTAGGTTCCCTGCCAACCTATTCCTTCCGCATGGTCTAAGCCGCCGCTTTTTTCGTCACCTTTTTTCCTCTTCTCTCATAGGATAAACCGTGAGAAGGAGGATCGCTATGAAAATTGGGATTGCTTTATCGGGAGGGGGCGTCCGCGGCGCGGCGCATATCGGCGTACTCAAAGCCCTGGAGAAATCCGGCTATGAAATCGGATGGATTTCCGGTACCAGTTCCGGCAGTCTGGTGGCTATCCTTTACGCCGCCGGCTACACCCCCGACCAAATCGGCGACATCTTCCGCCGGTTCAGCGGCTGTGACGGCCGCAGTCCCCGCATCATCGACCCCGATTACTGCGGTATCATCCGCGCCCCTATCCGTCAGGTTTTCGGCAAACCCTTTCGTTTGACCGGGTTCATCAAAGGCGATAAAATCACAGACACCATCCGCTCCCTCTGCGAGGCCAAGGGATTTTCTACCCTGCGTGGGGCGCGCATCCCTTTGGCTATGCCGGCGGTGGATATCAACACCTCCCGCACGGTGATGTTTGTATCGGATGCTTCCCGTTTCCCTAAAAATCCAGATATCCGCTATGTGGACAGCGTTAGCCCCTGGTTTGCCGTCCGCGCCAGCATCGCCTTCCCGGCCATTTTCCGCCCCGTCTGCTTTGAGAATCACCTTTTGTGTGACGGCGGCATCAAGGATAACCTTCCTATGGAGGTCCTCAACGGCTTCAACTTGGGGTATGCGGGACAATGCCAGTGCGCCATTGACAATGCTTTTGAAATTGCGGCTCAGACCGTCAATATTATGTCCTACGAGATCACCAAGTGCAATCTCAGGGGACAAAACGCCGTGCTCATTCATCCCGGCATTGAGGACGTCTCCCTTTTGGATCTGGAGAGTATTCCCCAATGCATTCAGCGGGGATACCAGGCGGCGAAAGAAACGCTTCCCCAGTTGAGCCGTCTGCTGGGGCTTCAGAATCCCACCGCCCGATTGGCGTAACTTTTCTCCTTTTCACCTTCCCGTCCCCCCTCCGGACGGAGGCGCTTTTTCCATTAGTGACAGTGTAAAAAAGCAGCGCGTCTCCTGTGACTCTCCATGTCGCAGGACGACGCGCTGTTTTCTTTTCGGGATCAAACCTATCAATTGTACGGCTCTTCCTCCTGAATGTTGGAGAGTTTTCCCATCCGTTCAATTTCACATTGGACGTTGATCTTCACCTTAGCTTTGCTCAATTGTTCCCGCCAATCGTCTTGGATGGTCTGCCAATAGTCGGTATCCTTGTGCATGAGAAGCCTTGCAAACTGGAAAACGTCGCATTGTTTTTCCCTCAGGACTTTGTTGATGGCAAGCTCCATTTGTCCCGATACCTTTTCGGCAAAGCCCTGTTCCAATTTGTCTATCTGGCCGTCGTCCAAATAGAAGGTGCTGGTTAAGTTGATCTCTTGGATATTGGCCTTAGCCGTTACGGCGATGGAAAATACCGGGCCGTCCTCTGTCCCCTGGACGTCGATTTTTGAATCGCTTTCCTGTACCGCAAGGGTTACATTCCCTAAATCCTCGGTGGAAAACGATACAAGCCCATCTTTTACCTGGCCGTTGATCCACAAGACCCCTCGCGTCTCTTCCATATCCAGATAGTCTACCAAGGTATCATTCTGAAACAAGGCGGTGCTATCCATTATCATATCTTGGCTATCTTCCTCCCCTTGGGATTGTTCCATCCGCACCGCCGGCAGCAGAAGGTCGGTATAAGGGTCCAGTAGGGCTTTTTGGACATCCAGCACCTGCACCCTCGGCATGGCGCCGTTGGACTGTCCCCCTTCCACCAAAAGCTGCATCTTTTCAGCGGGATTGACGCTGTCTTCCATTTTGCTGCCCACCGCTTCTACAGCTTCTCCGTGGGAGACAAAAATATCAATCATTGGGCGGGAATCCTTGCTGCGGCTGAAGACGTCCATCACGTTCAAAATACCGGATTTTGAGAGGTCCTCCCCTAAAATGATCACCCTATTCTGGGCGTAAAAGGGACGCCGTCCCACTTGACGGGTCATGTTGTTAAAACCGCTGAGCACCGTCTCCCCCTCGGATTCAATAAAAGTGGTGGAGACGTTGGCCCCCTCTTCTCCCCCTCCGCCCTGGCTAGGGTCAAAGGCTTGCACTGCCACTGCAAAACCATCGTCCTTTTGATCCACGCCTATCGCTTGCACAAACAATGTTTTGGCGATGGGAGAGCTTCCACAGGATGCGCACAGCAGCATGACGGCCGTTAATGTCCCGGCCGTCCACACCTTTACGAATTTTTGCATGTCGTTTGCCCCCCTTTTGTTCGACGGCGTCCCGCAATCCAAAGGCAAAGCGGGATAACTGCACATAGGATCAATACAATACCCGATTCAATGGGATACATTCCCATATCGATTAAATCCTGTAGATTGTGGCTAAACCACGGGCTGACAATGGCTACCAATGCCGCTCCGCTCCAAATGATGGTTTTGCGGTATTTCCCATGGGTAATGCGTTCTAACGCAAGAGCCAGAAGGCACAGCATAAGCGCCGCCTTTACAAAGGCGCCTCCTGCCCAAATAGCGGCGGTAAGGGCATCGGAACGTTGAGCCATCCCGGTGGCGGTGACAGTTGCCGTCGTGTAAAAAGGGAAGGTGGTGGTATAATAAGCGTTTCCCAGCACCAACCGTCCAATGGTGTCGATGGATAAAATGCTCCCTACCGTTACGATATTCCATACCACAAATCCCTTTTTGGCCTTGCCTTTGGCAAATGGAACCAGCATCAGCAAAAAGACCAGTTCCGGATTCTGAGAGATGGTCTGGAAGATCCCTTTGGCAAATTGTCCTGCCTTTGCTTCGAAAAAGGGACGCATGGAGAGTGGATCAATGGCCGGCGTCACTGATAGGATGACGTACAGCACCGATAAAAAAATAACCACTGCCAGGATGGCCGACGTCCTGGCCAAAGCCTCCAGCCCCAGTGTGGCAGCGTAAGACGCTGCCACCAGGATTAAAACTGAAAACCAAAAAGAGGATAGATTGGATGTCATGGTGGTAGATGCAAAAAATCCAAAATCCCCTACGCTGTGGATGCATTCCACCAGGAAAAAAAGTCCGTATAGCACCGCTACCACGGCGCCGCCTTTTCCCCACGCCGTTTGGGATGCTTCTATGACGTTTTGCCCTGGATACCTGCGCATCATTAAAAAGGCCGGGATGACTAAAAGAAAATTGGTCACAATCTGAAAGGCCACGACAAACAGATAATCGCTTCCCATAACCCGCTCATTGCTTCCCACCAAGTAAGTCAAGGACAACACCAAGCGGCTGACAAACAACATAAAAAACAATTGGCTGACGCTGATCTTATACCGGTTCATACAGGTCTCCTTTCCCGCGATGTCACGGATTGTTTTTGGATGGTTCCACAGTGGCCCCCGGCATATTTTGAATTAAGGCGTCCCTGCCTCCCATGTGTTTCCATCCCACCCGGATGACGACATCCTTCATATCGCGAAAACGGAAAGGAGATACCGGCGCTGTATAGGGCACTTGGAAGGTGCTTTTGGCACAGATGTTACACAGTACCATAGCCGTCACCAGCAATACGCCGTACAATCCCAGCGTACCGCCTACAATGACAAAAATAAGACGCAAAATGGAAATCGGCTCGTATAAGCTTGGAATAACAAAGGAAGTAATGGCCGTCAGGCTGACCACAATAACCATCGGCGCACCGATAAGTCCCGCCGATACAGCGGCGTCCCCGATGATAATGGCCCCTACGATGCCGATGGTTTGTCCCACCGCTTTGGGCAGACGCAAACCGGCTTCCCGGATGATTTCAAATACGATATGCACCATCAGCGCCTCCCACATGAGGGGCAACGGTGTGGACGCTTCGGCTTTGGCCAATTCAAACAACAGATTAGGGGGAAGAAGTTCTTGATGAAAGCTTCCCACTGCCACGTAAATCCCCGGTAACAAAATGGCCAAAATAAAGGCCCCATATTTGAGCCATCTCATGACGGTGGTATAATACGGACGTTGGGCGTAATCATCCATGCTTTGGAAGTGCTCTATAAATAAGTAGGGCACCAGGATAACAAAAGGAGTGCCATCCACTAAAACGCCAATGCGGCCTTCTAAGATTTTCCCACAGAGGGTATCGGGACGTTCGGTGTATCCAATTTCAGAAAAAAGGGAAAGGGGCTTGTCCTCCAAAAAGGGCGTCAAATAACCGTCGGCCAATACAGAGTCCAAATTTACCTTTTGTAGTTTATTGCGCACCTCCCGCAAAAGTTGCGGCGATACTTTATCCTCTACATAACACATACACACTTCTGTTTGAGTATGGGTCCCTAGGTTCATGACTTCAAACTTTAAGGTTGGGCTTTTGATCCGCCGCCGGATCATGGACACATTAATGCGCAAGGCTTCTACAAAGCTCTCCTGGGATCCTCGCAGCGACATTTCACTGCCCGGCTGCGATATGGACCGGAAGGAAAATCCCTGAAGCCCGAAGGCCGTAGCGTGGTCAATGCCGTCCAGCAGAAAGATGGCAAAGCCCGACATCAGGAGCTTCATCACATCTTTCATATTGCTGATTTGCAGCTGATCTACCGTTCCCATCATCTGTTGGATGATGAACTGTTCCAGCTCTTTGACATCGTCGATATCCGGTGTCTCTTCCGTTAAAGGATTGACCACCGCCTGTGCCAACACTTGTTTGTTGACCTGTCCTTCCAGCATGACAAAGGCTGCTTTATGTCCACCGATCTCCATCTCGCGCACCACAAGTTCCAGCGTGTTTTTAAATTGTCCTCTCAGATAAACTAGATTTTCCAAAAGAGAACTTTCAATAACCTGGGATTGCGGCTGGTCTTGTGATGCCTGTCCTTGGCTGAGAAAGGCTCGGATTTTAGACCGAATAAATTGAAACATACCCTCTTCCTCCCCGCTGTATCATTGCTATTGGTATGCTCCCTTGCCTACTAAAATATTCCTAAAGTGCCTGTATTTTGTCTTTTTCCAGGTCCATGGGTATAAACTTTTTCTGTCTGCGCCATACTAAAAACGGTGATGCAGTGTGTTTATTTATTTTATCCGTACCATCCTGCTCTACATATTCGTTGTGTTAGGGCTTCGGTTGATGGGCAACCGGCAAATCGGTGAATTACAGCCTTCTGAATTGGTGGTCACTCTTTTGATCTCAGACATTGCGGCCGTTCCCATGCAGGAAAACGGCATTCCTCTGATCAGCGGGCTGATCCCTATTTTTACACTAGTAGCTTTAGAGCTTATCATTTCTGCTCTGATGCTCAAAAGCGATAAGCTGCGTTCCCTGGTCAGCGGGAAACCCGTCATTATCATTCGGGAAGGTAAAATCCTTCAACGCCAAATGAAGCGGGTCCGTTTTACCATTGAGGACCTTATGGAGGATCTTCGCCAAATGAATATCTTCCGCATTGAAGACGTAGAATACGCCATTGTGGAGACAAATGGGAAACTGAGTATTCTTCCAAAACCCGATCAGATGCCCACTACAGCCGGTATGCTTAAAATTCCTCAGCCCAACGACGGGCTTCCTATGCTTATTATCAGCGACGGCCAAATTCACAAATCCGCTTTGGCTGTTTGCGGTTTGGACGAAGGTTGGTTGGATTCTATCCTGCGCAAACAAAAAGTACAAGCCAAAGATGTTTTTCTTATGACAGCCGATAAATCCCGCAATCATCAAATTATCCTAAAGGAGCCACGAGCATGAAACGCATTTGGACTGCTATCGCTCTTTTGCTGGCCATCTTAGTGCTTGGCGGAATTGGAATCTCTGTTGTTCATAAACAAACCAGTGAATTAATTGAAACCATTGGTGAAGCCCGGGATGCCGCCTTAAATGGAGAGATGCAAAAAGCCATGGAATTTTCTCAAGAACTTAAGTCCCAGTGGGAGAAAAGCGATACCATTCTCTCCATCATGATCCGCCATGATCAAATGGATCACGTAGTGTTTAGCATTCATGGTATGATTTCCCATCTAGAAGAGGAACAACTAGATGATTTTTTAAATGATTGCTCCACTTGCCTTGTGGCACTTACAGAAATTTGGAAGGCGGAGGTGCCTTCTCTTGAAAATATTTTATAAGTGAATACAAATGCCCACTACCCTAGAACAGATCCAAAAAAGACGCTTTGTAAACACATATATTTACAAAGCGTCTTTTCATTTTT
>CALCVR010000203.1 GCA_937905915.1 uncultured Eubacteriaceae bacterium | reverse complement strand
TGCGCCGGGCATTGATGATGCCGATACCCCTGAGTTCAATAAAATGGCGGATATTTTCCGGCGACGACCCCACCAACGAGCGGCTGGACACACGACGGATTTCCACCGCATCGTCGGCGATGAGACGATGACCTCGTTTGATAAGCTCAATGGCCGTCTCACTCTTTCCTACGCCGCTTTCCCCTAGAAGAAGGATCCCCTCGCCGTAAGCCTCGATCAGAACGCCGTGGCGGGTGACTCGAGGAGCCAACTCCACATTGAGATACGAAATCAATGCGGCAATAAAAGTAGAGGTTCCGTCGCTGCTGCGGAGCAGCGGCACTTCATAGCGGGGCGCTAGATCCTCCAATTCATGAGGAATTTCCAAATTACGCGTCATAATGATAACGGGGGGTTGCTGCGCTAAAAGCTCCTCAAACACGGCGGCCCGGCGGTCAGGGCCTAGATCCTGCAAATAAGCCGATTCGCTTTTGCCCAGTACCTGGATGCGGTTGGAATCAAAATACTCAAAAAAGCCGTTGAGCTGAAGGCCGGGACGGTTTACGTCGCTGGACACAATTTTAATATCCTCAGCCGATCCGGGCATATAAACAATATCCAACGAAAAATTTTGAATAATAGCATCTAACGATACTGAATAAGGTGCGCTCATGGTAACCTCCTCCTGTTTTCTCTTGGGAATAGAATGGACCTACTCCTTGTCCTTGACTATATTATACAATAAATCACCCAATGTTCCAACCACTTTTCCCCTAAAAGGACTTGTTTCACTTTGACAGATGCTTCCAGGATTGGTATAATGACTAGGAAAACACACCGGTAAAAAGAAGAGAAATGAGGGCTGTCCATGAGAATCGCATTGTTTGTTGAAACCTACCTGCCATATATCAACGGCGTAGTCACCCATATTAAAGTGCTCAAGGACGGCTTGACCGCTTTGGGCCATGAGGTTTTGATCGTCACTGCCGATCCCCATGCCGAACATCACTATATTGAGGACGGCGTCTTGCATTGTCCCGCCCATCCCTTAAAGCAGCTTTACGGCTACGGGCTGGCAAAGCCCATCAGCCGGGTGCGCATGCGCTATCTTAAGCAGTTTAATCCCGACGT
>CALCVR010000202.1 GCA_937905915.1 uncultured Eubacteriaceae bacterium | reverse complement strand
GAACCCGCGACTTTCGGCTTGGGAAGCCGACGCTCTACCGCTGAACTACTCCCGCAAAGTGTTATTATTCTAACACAATCGCCACTAAAAATCAAGGGTGCGTTCCATAAAAATCCATTTAGAGCTTGTTCATGCATCAAATTATATTGCTCCGTTTTTGATAACAAACCATAAATATATCTAAAGCAAACTGTTTTTTATCAAAATTAATCAGAATAATACACAAATACAATGGAATCATTTCGCTTTGTGCGCCTGTATTCTACAAAATTCCCCTTGGCTTTTATGACATTATCGTTTATAATAAGGGTGGAGCAGTTAGATCTCTTCTCTCCCCAAATTGAATATGTGTAATACATGGACGTCAATTTTAGGCATGCCACACAGCTTGTATTGTATGTGACTACTTTTTAGAGCAGTGTGTGTTCTATCCATTGGGCGGCCAATTTTTATGTTATTAGGCATTGACTTTAGTGGATAAAATTTTAATACTAAAGGTGGTGACTCTATGCAAAAAACAAAGCAATGTTCTTTTGTTATGCTCTGTTTGTTTCTCATATGTGTTGCTCTTGGTACCGGCGGATGTCGTCGATCTCCTTCTCCGTCGGAAGCACAGGTCTATATCACTCGAACAACCAACATTTCCGCTACGGATATTACAACTGATATTCAAAATCGTTTGAATATCACCGATATGGTTTCGGTTCCACGCGAGAATCTCGCTTCTTATTTCAATATCTATGTGGATGATATTGAAGATTATTCTTTTTTAGTCAGTTCTTCTGAGGGAAAAGCCGATGAATTAGCGGTATTTAAATCCTCCAATCCGGATTCTATTATCGAAATCAAAACTGCTGTCAGCAACCATATCTTATCAAAGGAAGACAGTTTTAAAAATTTAGATCCTGTAGAATATCAGAAAGTGAAAACTGCCGTATTGGTAGATTATGATCAATATGTCTTTTTGGCTGTGTGCAGCGATCCCGAAGGCGCCAGCAAAGCCTTTGAATCCTATGTGAAATAAACGATAATAAAAAGATCACCCCCACAGACGATTCCTTTTGGAAATCTGTGGGGGTGTTTTCTATACAAATAGAATGGCGCCTATACTTAGTCTAAATAAAGATGGATGGGATAGGACAGATACTCTACATCCTCAAGTTTGTCCACTGTAATATAGCCAGCAGGCGCTCTGAGTACGCTGGGTATACGGTTGACAACAGTAGCGCAAGTGTGTTCCACTGTGGCCGGTTTTTGCACAAAGAAGGTAGTATCTGGCTCGCCAAGGATCTTCCAATCACACATATCTCCGTCGTCCGGACCGTATACCTTGCCGATACACTGTGTCTCGATGACGGGACCTTGGAAGGTCTCGGTGGTAACCACCGCGCTCATGCCGATACAGTTGCCTTTGGGAATGGTTTCCCCCAAGGTGGAAGAATACAAGTCCTCATGGTAAAAATATGGGACGCATTTTTGTGTCTGACTCTTGATGGTCCATCCCATCTTATTGCACAGCGACTCATTGGAGTTCCAAACATACGCCGGTTCCAATGTGGTGGGATGTGCGATCTTCTCCTCAAATTCCTCCGGGGTCAGGCCGACGCCATGAGCCTGGGCCAGGGCTAAACCGTAATCTTCTACGTTATAACTGACGGCGCCTTCAATCTTGTCAATGCGATGGCATCCGCCCGCCACGCAACCGATCATATTGATCCAGTAAATATCCTGCATGCCGGAGCCCACGATGGTACAATTGTTGTCTTTGGCCAGCTTGTCCAACTTGTTGGTAATGCCGGCAGCGGTGGTCCAGGGATAGATGGCCTCCTCACAGGTGGTCACCACATTGATGCCCCGTTTTGCGCAGCGTTCAAAATGAGGATATACATCATCCATAAAGCTAAATAGGGTTAAAATCGCGATGTCCGGATCACATTCATCCAGGACAGCGTCGGCATCGCTGCGGATAGTAACGCCCAGTTGACGTCCCAGTCCCGCCCAATCGCCTACGTCCATTCCTACGACGTCGGGATTCACATCGATAGCGCCTACAATATCGGCGCCCTTTTCATACAGATAGCGCAAGGTGTATTTGCTCATCTTCCCGCAACCGTACTGTACCACTCGGATTCTCTCTGCGTTCATGGAACCAACCTCATTTCTTTTTTTTATTAGACCTTTGGAAAGAATTGACTTTCCATCTGTCAACTTCAGTATAGAGGTTATGGCGACTATAAGGTCAAGAATTTTTTGTCAAAAATATCACAATCTTTTTTGGTGAAATTTGACTGGAACTTGAAGCCTTAAAAACATGCCTCTCTGCTGTCGTTCCACCACCAGTATCTCGGCGATGGCCTCACACAAATAGTCCCCACAAACTTGATACCCCTGGTTGTTAATATACCCCATAAGGCGCTGTACATATTCCTTTTCCTTATAAAAATTATCGCAGTAAATGCAAAGATAATTGCCCGCCGGCACGGTTTCAATATGGGTTTCTGCTACAAACTCCCGATCCACAAATACAAATACTTCGGTGGAATAAAAATCTCCCTTTAATAGCTTATCCCTGCGTAGGATGGTCCCTGCATTGCAAAAATAGATCTGAGGAAGACGGTCAGCTGTAATTTTTTCCCGCAGCTGACGCAGCATTTCCTCATAGGTTTCTAGATCGTGGTCATAAAAATTAATGCCAGCATCAATACGATACATCTGACGTTTGCCGATGTATTCCATCAAAATGGTCCCATCGGGCGGAGCGCTGCGATATCGTTCAAAACTCTCTACCGTCCGTTCGATGGCCCGTCGTTGAAATTTGAGATCCTGAATTTCATCATCGATCTGGCGTTGTTTCTGCCGCAGGGCCTTCTCGATATAGTCTAGGTCTTGGCTGTCCAGATGATGCTTGATATCCCTTAATCCGATGCCTAAAGATTTCATATACTGGATGATATCCAACACCGCACTTTGGCGAATGTTATAGTATCGGTATCGGTTGTCCTCCCCGCGGCAAACAGGGGAAAGCAATCCCATTTTATCGTAAAACCGCAGCGTTTGCTGGGAAACACCATTTAATTTTGCCATTTGCCCGATGGTCAGCCATTCCATTGTTGTCATCTCCCTGCTCTATGTTGTCTCTTAAAAACATTATACTAGCCATAATGTTTTTTGAAAAGGCTCCTTTATTCCATGGAATTTTTTCATCTCAGGCAGCAATGTAAAAAGGCCGGGAAAACAACCATTTGCCCCGGCCTTTTGTGTTAATCTTTTCCTTGTGGAATGTTGGGTTTCGTCTTAGATCGAAACAGCAGGATAAGCCCTAGTATAGTCAGCACCCCTTGGACTGTTGGTACACTGATCCAAACGCCATCCAAGCCTATTAACTGTGGCAGTACCAGCAAAGCCATGGCACACAGTAAAATGGGTTCTCCATAAATGAGCAGGCAAG
>CALCVR010000201.1 GCA_937905915.1 uncultured Eubacteriaceae bacterium | reverse complement strand
AATTTAGAAAGATAGTTGACAATTCGCTAAATTTGATGTATAATACTTTCTGTTGCTCTGGTTATAGAATAATTATGAAGAAATGCGAGTGTGCTGGAATAGGCAGACAGGCACGTTTGAGGGGCGTGTGTCTTTGACGTACGGGTTCAAGTCCCGTCACTCGCACCACTTCGAGTACCCATAAGGGTACTCGATTTTTTATGCCTCTTATGAGGATCCGTACCAAACTTGGCTGATGATTCATGATGAATCGTCAGCCATTTTTTATGTAGCCCTTTTGGAGGCCATTATGGGATTTATGAATTCCTACAAGCGGCTTGATAATCTGTGCCGAGATATGAATGGGATAGGAATTACCGGTTATATTAAAGATATGGAAACTTCTGTAAACGGAGCCTATTATATACCTGGGTGGAAAGAGGATTATCTCCAGCTGAAACAATACCGCCATATACGTAATCGAATCGCACACGAGAATGATGTTGATGAATTTGACGTATGCTCTGCCCAAGATGGGATTTGGCTTGAAACCTTCTATCATCGCATTATGACTCAAAATGATCCTCTTGCTCTCTATTACAAAGCAACAAAGCTGCACGCTGTCGGTAAAGCTCCTGCGCCAAAAATACATCAAGACAGTCCCAATATGCCAAATACTAATAAATCCGCAAGGAAGTCTGCCGGTTGCGCGACACTTTTGTTGTTAATAGCAATTGTGACATTGATTATGTTTAAGCTGTCGTGATAATATTATTTTATCAGTACAAATTATTATTCTCACTGACGGCTGTTAAACGTGTTATTTCTGTTCTTCCTAAAATCCAAAAGACAGTTGTCTATTTTTTCTGTAAGCCCTGACGGAACAGTTATAAAAAATATTTTGGGTTTATTTTGCTGTGGGTAACTTGAAAAAGTAGTTCTTCACGCTAAAATATAACAGTGTTATATAACGCTGTTATAAGGAGGTGGACATTTAGAAGTTTATGATTTCCACCCATGAAAAAATTTTAGAAGCTGGGAAACATGAATTTTTATCTAAAGGATTTCGTGATGCATCCCTTCGAAATATCGCAAAAGAAGCCGGCGTAACCACTGGTGCTTTTTACGGCTACTATAAAAGCAAAGAGGCGCTGTTTGAAGCTTTAGTAGAATCCCCTTATACCACAATGATGACCACATACAACAAAGCTCAACAAATATTTGCGTCCCTTCCACCTGAAGAACAACCACAGCATATGGGGGACATCTCTGGAGATTGTATGGATTGGATGACCGATTATATTTACGATCATTTCGATGCTTTTAAATTGCTATTGTGTTGTGCAGAGGGGACAAAATATGAAGGATTTATCCACCAGATGGTAGAAATCGAAGTGGAGGCCACCAATTGTTTTCTCACGGTGTTGCGTTCTCTGGGGCAAAACGTCCGCACCATGGATCCACAGTTGGAACATATCTTGGTGAGCGGAATGTTTTCAGCCTTTTTTGAAATTGTAATTCACAACATGCCTAGGGACCAAGCACGCAGATATGTCAAAGAGTTGCGGGAGTTTTATACGGCGGGATGGAAGAAAATAATAGGGCTGTGATGCTCTATTATTTTTTACCATATAGTTATTTATAACTAACTAATTTTGAAAGGAGGATTTACTTTGCAAAAACAATCCAATTTATCCAGGCAGATGGAATATGCGGGATCCCATCGCTATTTTACTTATGCCTCATGGATCTTATCCGCACTCAGCGCATTAATCACGCTTGTGCCTTTCTGGTACATTTGGAATATCATCCATTTTTTGATTGCAGGAGGGTTGCTGTTCACTCAAAATGGCGTGACCACCACCTTTTTATTAAATCTTATTTTTTATATTATCATTATGCCGGTCATCTCCCTCACCTTGACACGTATTATGTTCTAAAGTGAGAATGCCACGATTGTAGACGATGCATTGCAACGCAACTATCTGGAGGAGAACGACAGTGGATGGCGTAATCTTATCAGGACAAACCTCCATCAATCAGGCCGTCATAACAGGGGAATCCCTGCCGGTGGACAAAACGGTTGGAGATCAGGTTTCCAGTGGCACGGTAAATCAATTCGGCTCCTTTGAAATGAAAGCCACAAAGGTAGGGGAGGATAGTTCTATTCAAAGGATGATCCGACTGGTACAGTCGGCTGACGCTGGAAAAGCAAAGATTGTGGGTCTTGCGGATTGCTGGGCCACTTGGATTGTGGTGATCGCTCTGACCTGGATTTTCAGTGGTGAGGTGATCCGGGCCGTAACTATTTTAGTTGTATTTTGCCCTTGTGCCTTGGTACTGGCTACGCCTACAGCCATTATGGCAGCCATCGGTAACGCTACCAAACACAGTTTTTTAGTCCGGGAAGGCGATGCATTGGAACGTCTTGCCAAGGTTACAAAAATTACATTTGACAAAACGGGGACGTTAACCTATGGTACTCCCCAGGTCATTGAAGTAAAAAGCATACTACCGGAGATTCCTAGAGAAAGGCAATCGTCCAAAGATATCAACAGGAGCAGAAAAAAGGAATCCTTTCCTCTAAGGACTTTCAGATGATTCCAGGCCGAGGCGTTTTGGCAACCGTAGAGGGAAGATCCATTGTAGCGGGCAATCAAAAGATGCTTTTGGATCAAAACATGGAGATACCGGAAGTAACAGTTACCTCTGCGGAACAATATCGAACTCGAGGCTGTACGGTGATTTACGTCATAGTAGATGGACAGAGAGCGGGATATCTTGCGCTATCCGATACCGTGCGAAAGGAAAGCGCCGCAATGATCCACCAACTCAAGGGGCTGGAGGTACAACCCATTTTGCTCACCGGCGACCATGAGAATGCAGCCGACGCCATTGCCAAACAACTTGATATTCCAGAGGTACATGCAGACTGCCTACCGGAGGATAAATTAACTTGGATCGATTCCTATCAGAAAAAGCAAGAGGCCGTTTGTATGATCGGGGATGGAGTCAACGATGCCCCTGCATTAAAGAAGGCTGATGTAGGCATTGCCATGGGCGGAGTGGGCAGCGATATCGCTGTAGATGCGGCGGATATTGCATTGGTGGATGATGAGATAAAGGAACTTGCTCATTAGTGGCGCTGGCCAAGAGAATGATGATTACCATCAAATGCAATTTGAGTTTTTCTATGGGACTTAACTTTTTGGCAATTGTACTTGCCATCACGGGTATTCTTAATCCGGTGGTAGGAGCCTTGGTACACAATGCTGGATCGGTGGTAGTGATCATCAATTCAGCTCTGTTATTAAGAAAAACAGTGTTAAAAATGAAAAAACCTAGGTAGAAAATATTTCTTTCTACCTAGGTTTTTTCATTTATCAATGATTGATTTCAGGATTCTCGGTTCTGCCTAACAGGTAGTCGATGGAAACATTAAAATAATCGGCTAATGCAATTAATGTTTTGTAATCGGCTTCCCGCGCTTCGGTCTCATAACGACTAATACTATTTTGATTCATATCCAAATCAATGGCCAACCGCACTTGAGATATATGCCTTTTCTCCCGCAACTGTTTGAGTCTAAAAATGCTCTATCACCTCTTGACAAGATAATACCAAAATGGTATAATCAGAATATCCCATTTTGGTATTATTGCGCTTGATTGATTCAATATACGCATTGCCAGGAAGGCAGGACACAAAATGACAGAAAAGGAATTGCGAAAACAGTACAATAAAGAATGGAAAGATAGGCGGCCCCGCCAGCATCTAGCATGGCTAATCTGCTATGTTGAAGCATGGGTTCCGGTTGTGGTTGTGCTGATCCAGCTGGTGGGAGGTATTAACGATGAGAAAATTGGAATTATTGCTATTTGCATTGTTATCTTTGTGGTATTGGAAATCATCAGCGCTGTTATCATGGTGGCGCACATGCGGGAATGGCCGCAGTATTTGGAAGAAAATAAGGAAAGACTTAAGTCCTCAAATAAATAAGAAAAAAGGTGTGGCGTCAATGAACGTCACACCTTTTTTCTCGCCCTAAAAGAATACGATCTCTTGGCGGTCGATTTTACATGTGGTATACTGATCTCAAAACCATATTGCGATAGATGAATCGGGATGATAGGAGAGGATTTTATGAACAAAGTGAAGATTACGGTGCTAAAAACCACTTTGGATAGAGAGTTGGCGAAAGAATATGGCGTAGAAGGGCTGACCGCCTGTCCTATGATGAAGGAGGGGCAAATATTCTACGCCGACTATGCAAAGCCTGAAGGAATGTGCGATGAAGCGTGGAAAGCCGTGTATCAATATGTGTTTGCATTGGCCCACGGGGCAGGACAGGATCTTTTTTACTACGGTGATTGGATCCGAAAACCGGGGGTAGCTATCTGTAGCTGCAACGATGGATTGCGTCCTGTCATTTTTAAGCTAGAGGCCACGGAAGAACAATCGACTGTCAATTATACTCCTGTCCGTTAAAAGAAAAAAGAGGACCTGCCTTGTAAAAGGCAGGTCCTCTTTTTATCAATAACGCATGAGATAACGGTCAATTTCCCATTGGGAGATACGGATGGAGTACTGATACCATTCGCTGGTTTTATGAGCAATGTATTTGCGATAAATGTGGTCTCCTAATGTTTTACGTACCAGCTCGTCCTTTTTCATGTAATGGATGGCGGATTTTAAAGAATCGGGAAGGCTGAAAACACCCTGAGCTTCTCGTTCCTCTTCGGTGAGCTTAAAGATGTTGGCATCCACTGGAGGACAGGGTTTAAGGCCGCGCTTAATGCCGTCCAGGCCGGCGGCCAGACATAACGTCATAACCAAATAGGGGTTGGCGGCGGGATCAGGATTGCGCAGCTCGATACGGGTACCATTGCCCCGGGCGGCGGGGACGCGGATCAAAGGGCTGCGGTTGTGAGCCGACCAAGCCACATACACCGGGGCTTCGTAGCCGGGGACAAGGCGTTTATAGGAATTGACCAGGGGGTTTGTAATGGCGGTCATACCTTTGATGTGCTCCATCAGTCCGGCGATAAAGGAATAAGCGATACTGCTTAAGCCGTTTTCATCGCTGGGATCGGCAAAGACGTTGTTACCGTTTTTGTCCGAGAGGGACATATTGATGTGCATCCCCGAACCAGCCTCGTTGAAAATAGGCTTGGGCATAAAGGTTGCGTGAAGGCCATGCTGGTTGGCGATGGATTTTACCACCAGTTTAAAGGTCATAATATCGTCGGCGGCGCGGAGGGCATCGTCATAACGGAAGTTGATTTCATGCTGACCGCGGGCAACCTCATGGTGAGAGGCTTCAATTTCAAAGCCCATGTCTTCCAGCGTCAGGCAGATATCCCGACGGGCTTCCTCGCCCCGGTCAATGGGGCCCAACTCAAAGTAACTGCCTTGATCGTTGGTCTGGGTGGTAGGATTACCCTCCTCATCGCAGCGGAAGAGGAAGAACTCACACTCAGGCCCCACGTCAAAATGGAATCCCATATCCTCAGCCTCTTTGATGACGCGGCGTAAAGCGTTACGGGGGTCACCGCTGAAGGGAGTACCGTCGGGGCTATAGACATTGCAGATCAAACGGGCGGTACGGCTGGGCTTGTCGATCCACGGGAAGATGTTGAAGGAATCCAGATCCGGTACAAGATACATATCCGATTCCTCAATGCGGACAAACCCCTCAATAGACGAACCGTCAAACATACATTGGTTATTTAGAGCCTTCTTTAACTGGCTCCTTGTGATGGCTACATTTTTTAAAGCACCGCTGATGTCGGCAAACTGTAACCGAATAAACCGAATATTTTCCTCTTCACAGATGCGAATAATATCTTCCTGTGTATACTTTCCCATAAAAGGCCCTCCTTATTGTCTTGCATCCATTGATATTCCAATCGAATGGTTCAATTATAGCATTTCATGTCATGTTCTTCAAGAAATATTGTATCCGTAACTTGCTCAACATCCCATGAGATTTGGCACGTTTTTTGGCTAAGAAAACAGCTTTTACCATTTGAGCGATTCTTAAATGGCATAGGATGGTTTAGAAACTGAGGGGGAGATGCATACTAAGAAGGAAAACACAGCAGACGGGAGGCAGAAAGATGGATCCTAAAACACTCAAAAAGACCTCGAAATTGGTAATGCACGGCCACTGGGCAAAGGGGGTTTTAACCTGCGCCATGACAGGAAGTATGTATCTTATGCTGCTGGGATGCGAGATGGTCATAAGGTTAGCGCTTCACCAGCCGGTAGCCTATTTGGACCAAGGCCAGGAGGGAATACTGGATTTGTTGACACCTGGCCTTCTTTCCATTGCAGTGACACTAGGCGCCGTCCTACTTCATTTTTTTCTGCTTACGCCGTTAAATTACGAGAAAAAAGCCTATTTCTGGCAAACCCAACTATGTAAAGCCGAACATCAACAAAAAATACGGATGTTCCAGCTGTCCTATGGAAAAATCATAAAGGCCCATTGGGGCGTCGCCATACGGATGACAGGATGGGCAGTGCTTCTTTTCATGCCGGCATTGCTAGCTATGACGGCTGCTATGTGGGCTACGTCATACAGCCATTGGCCCCGTGCCCTAGTAGGGATCCTATGGGGCGGAACGTTTGCTTGTTTGGGCATTGGGATGCTGGGATTATTCTTTTTATGGCTGCGGTACTGGATGGTCCCTTATTTGCTTGCTAGCTGTCCAAAACTTTGTCCGTCGGGAAGCATCCGTTTATCCATTCAGATCATGAAAGGCCGTAAATTTCAGATCTTGCGGCTGTATTTCTCCCAGATCGGCTGGATGCTCTCTAGAATTTTCATTCTGCCAGGTTTATATACCGGCCCACGCATGGAGATGACCTGTGCGCGATGGGCGGTACTGGTACGGCAACCGATGGATGTAAAACATCCCATTCCCCTTTCAGCTACACAAGAATTCGTGCTTCAGGAGAAAAACGCTTAATTGTATTTCCATTGTCTTTTCTGAGCCCCAATCCCTTTCCCATTCATAGATGGAAAGGGGATTAACATAAAAAAGGGATATTCAATCAGGGCAATCCAGAAGATTTCATACTATGTTCATCCTTCGGAATGCCTGATGTTGTACTATTTTATTTTAGCCCTTTGTCTGCGGTAGAAAACCGCGGGCAAACTGCCAAATGGTTTGGTAGTCCACTGCCAGATTGAGATTTTGCCCTTCCCGAAAGCCGGCGGTAATGATGCCAATGAGCCGGCCATACTGGTTGAGAAGAGCTCCGCCAGAGCTTCCGGGGGAGGTGGGGGCGGTAAACTGGATCATAGAAACCTCTTCAAATTGCCGGAAGCCGGCAATGATACCGTCGGATACCGAGTTGAAAAGCCCCAGAGGGCTGCCGATAGCCACCACATTTTGCCCTCTGGCCAGGGACGGGCCTCGATAGAGGGGAATAGGACGGCCGGTACAGGGGAAGCGGAGCAAAGCTAAATCATAGAGAGAATGGTATTTCAGCAGTTGATCGGTGTGATAAGAATCTTCCTTGTTCTCCATTTGGATCCGATAGGACTGTCCGCCCTGCACCACATGGAAATTGGTCAGTACAAGATTTCCTTCCCCAATCAAAACGCCCGAACCAGTTTTGTGACATTCCCCATAGGAATCCAAAACCTCGATCATCACAACCGAAGGAGCCAGCTGGGCCAATTGTTCGTAACTGAGAGGGGCCATCTGAGCCCCGGAAGACCCAACAGCTGGAGGCTGTACGGGAGACGAAGTCGCAGCGGAAATAGGCTTGGATGGAATCCGGGGCGAAGGGGAAGGATGAGAGGCCGCCACAGGAGGATGGGTAGGAGAGACAGGCTGTTTTTTCACTGGGGTTCTGTTTGCGGGAGGAGAAACGGGAGAAACAGGCGTTTCCTGCCCTTTGAGTAAAGTTAGACAAGCGTCGGGAAACTGCACATGAGGATGAGCTTCCCCGGGGACACAGGATGATAAATTCAAAAGATTTTGAGGCAAAAGCAGTTCCCCGGCCGGATGAAAGATGGCTACGTCGCATCCCAACCGGGTAAGAAACACAAGAAAAAGGTATTCCGATTCATGAGGGCAACCCAACCATAAAAATTTAGGAGTACCTCCGGCTAAGCTGCCGCTGGGGAAAAGAATAGGAAGAATTTGAGAAGACCAGTGGAGTAATTTGATCCCAAAGTTCTTTCTCATGGTGGAAGAGATACCAGATGTGGATGCCCCATAGAGATCCAGCACATAGCGAAAGGCAGTGTCGTAAGTGTCGTTGAGCAATTGTTCCCCAAAAGAGAAGGGCCGATTGGAGGGAGCTTTTCCACCCGACAAAGCGTCATAACAGGATTGATACAAAGGCAATGCCGAAGGGGTGATGGCTTTGTCCAACTGTTTGGCGCAAAAATACCCTGATCCGGAGGCGCAAGCTCTAAGGGCCATATCGCTTGCATCTTTTAAGAGTCTTGGAATGGGATCGGTTCCAGCAGGACATCCGGTGAAACGGATAAAGTACACGTCCTTCCGCCCTTCAGCATACCGGCCCCGGACGCCGCCAAAAGCTGAGAGCAGTGTAATACGCATAGGGTTGAGGGAAACTTGAAGACAGTTTGACACGGCAATCCATCCTTCTAGAAGGAAATTTATAAAATACAGCAATATTTGTTCTTTATTGTAACAAAAAGCAATCCGCTTGGAAAGAGAATTGCAAAATATTGTGAAACTTCGTATAATAAACAAGTAATACAAAGAGAATGAATGGATCATAAAAGATCCTTAATAAAATTCACAACAATCTAGGGGGATTTTGTAAAATGGATTCCCTGAAAGGGAGCTCAAAGGATGATGGATCAAAAACCGGAACATTTTAAGGAAATTTCTCCTTATGGGGTGGGGGCACTTTTGTATGCCCCGGCCAATCATGAAACGGTAATGGATCACGTAATTGCAGGAGAAATAGAGGGGCCGTATTCGTTGGCCTTATGTTTGGAAGACGCCATCAGCGATCAGGCGGTGGAAGAAGCCCAACAATTGGCGGTAGCCAGTGTGAAGCGGGTGTGGAACGCCGCCAAAACAAAGCAATTTTACCTGCCTAATATTTTTATCCGGGTGCGCAGCGCGGAGCAGATGGAAATGGTTTTTGACCAGTTGGAGGAGAGCCAAGAGACGCTTGCTGGTTTCATTGCTCCCAAATTTTCCTGTCGTTGCGCCCAGGGATATTTGGACGCTTTGGCCCGCATCCAACAAAAGGCGGGACGTAATGTTTATCTAATGCCCATTTTGGAGAGCCAGGATCTGATCGATCTGGAAACAAGACGGACTCATTTGTGTAAACTAAAAAGGCAGTTGGATGGGGTAAAACCTTCCATTTTAAATGTACGGGTGGGAGGCAACGACTTCTGCAAAGAATTTGGCATACGCCGTCGGCCTGATGAATCTATTTACCAAATCAGCTGTATCAGCAGCGTGCTGGGGGATATCATCGCCTGCTTCGGCAGGGAATATGTGGTATCCGGTCCGGTTTGGGAGTACTTTACCGGCCCTGATGAGGCATGGAAGGATGGCCTCATACGGGAAGTGCGTATGGATCTGCTAAACGGATTTGTGGGAAAAACCGTCATTCATCCCAATCAAGTGCCCGTAGTCAACGAGATGCTCAAGGTATCGGGAGAGGACTACAAAGATGCCAAAGAGATTCTGGGGATGCGGGAACATAAGCAAGTATTGGTATCCAAAAGCGCTGAAGGCAGCCGTATGAACGAATTTAAAACCCACGAAAGATGGGCGCAAAAGATCCTAACACTGGCAGAAATTTATGGGGTGCATGTATGAGACAAGCAATAGAATCGGAAAAAATTTGGCAGGAAAAATTGGTACGGGCTGCCATGCGGGAAAACAATCGGAAGCGCTCCTATTTGATTGTAAATCCTTCACAGGGAAAGCATGTCCCTGTGGCGCCATCGGCGGCTTTGGATGTCTTTAGCAGTTTAGCGGCCAAAGTACAGGAATGCACCGGCCCCACCGACCCTGTGCTAATCATCGCGTTTGCAGAGACGGCGACGGCCATTGGCGCTGCTGTAGCAGCCTCCCTTACCAATCCTACCTATTTGATGCATACCACCAGGGAGAACGTGGAAGACACCGATTTCCTTTTTTTCTCGGAAGCCCATAGCCATGCCACCGAGCAACGTCTGGCCCTTCGGGACCTGGACCCTGTGCTAAAACAAGTCAAGCACATTGTCTTTGTGGAAGATGAGGTCACTACCGGCAATACCATTTGGAATTTGATGACATGCCTTGGAAAACAGGCAATTCTCAAGGACATTACCTTTGGCATTGCGTCCTTGCTCAACGGGATGCTTCCTCAACATAAGGAACGGTTTGAAAAACAAGGCGTTTTTATTGCCTATTTGCTTCACACCGATAACGCCGCGTTGGAGAGTTCCATCGGCCAGTATGCCTATGACGGCCTTCTGACGCCTGTCTCTCAGGCAGTTTCCATTCCGGTAAAGCGGGCGGAGGCCAGCGGGATGATAACCCCGCGCTGTGTGGTGGAGGCTAAAAAATACCAGGATGCCTGCCGGAATCTAGCCGGCCAGGCGGCAAAGCTGATCCCAAAAGAGGCAAAGCGAGTGCTGATTCTGGGGACAGAGGAATGCATGTATCCCGGGCTCATGGCGGCCAAGGCTTTGGAGAGATCACATGAAGTCCGTTTTCACGCCACCACCCGCAGCCCTATTTTGGTAAGCGGAGAGGGGAACTATCCGTTACATCGCCGCAATGCCCTGATAAGCTGTTATGACAAGCAGCGCGCTACCTATATCTATAACTTGGCGTCCTATGATTTTGTGCTTATTGTGACTGATACATCCGCCACACAGGAGGGTATCCGTACCCTTGCCGCGGCCTTGGAACAGGCGGGGAACAAGGCGGTTACCGTGCTGGAATGGAGGCATTAAATGAAAAGCAGCTATCGGGAAGAGGATGTTACCCTATTGCTCAAGGACATTACAGGACAGGTACAACCTCTGGAGACCAAGGAAAGGGAAAGACGCATCCAGTCTGGAATCCACTATTGCGAGATGCTGCCGGCTGAATACGTGCCCACTTCCCAATATATTGAAACCTATAAGAGAGCCCTCCAAGAAGAAGCCGATGATACGGCGGCCGCCGTGCGCCAATGCGGGGATAAGATTATCAAGGAAAAGGGCAGGGATGTTGTACTGGTATCCCTGGCCCGGGCGGGGCTTCCCATTGGGATTCTGCTCAAGTGGTATTTGAAAAAACAGTATGATCTGGACGTACCTCACTATGGCATCTCTATTATCCGGGGCCGTGGAATCGACCGCAACGCCATGAATTATTTGCTGAGCCTGTATCCTGCATCCAGCCTGCAAATGGTAGACGGCTGGATCGGCAAAGGAGCTATCCTTCAGGAACTGCGCCGGGAACTACGTGATTTTCCAGACGTCAGTACGGAATTGGCAGTACTTTCCGATCCGGCCAATCTGACCCGGCTGTGCGGCACCCATGAGGATCTGCTGATTGCCAGCTCCTGCCTGAATTGTACGGTATCAGGCCTTGTCAGCCGTACCTTTCTGCGGCCGGACATCATCGGCCCGGAGGATTTCCACGGCGCCGCTTTCTATGAAGAACTAAAAGAGCAGGACCGGTCCTATGAATTTTTAAACGCCATTGCCCGCCGGTTGGATCATGCTCCTCCTT
>CALCVR010000200.1 GCA_937905915.1 uncultured Eubacteriaceae bacterium | reverse complement strand
CGCCCAGTTGGATCAGGTGGTCTTAGCGGCAGGAGAGATGGAACAGGGAGGAACAAAATAATGGCAGAGACAATGCAGGGCCTTTCCCGCACCCTTTACTGCGGGGATGCACGGGAAAGCCATATTGGAAAAACCGTCACCGTCTGTGGATGGGTGCAGCGCCAGCGGGATTTAGGCGGTTTGGTTTTTGTGGATTTAAGGGACCGCACCGGTATCGTCCAATTGGCGTTTGACGACAACACCGACCGGGAGGTGTTCCAAAAGGCCACCACCCTTCGTTCGGAATACGTGGTGGCGGCTGTAGGAGAAGTACGTATGCGTTCGGCTGTCAACAATGAGATCCCCACCGGCAAGGTGGAGGTGGCCGTCACAGAACTTCGCATCCTATCGGTAGCGGAAACGCCTCCTTTTGAGATTACCGACGATTGCAATGCCCGGGAGGAACTGCGTTTAAAATACCGTTATCTGGATCTTCGCCGTCCTTCTTTGCAGCATAATCTGCGCCTCAAGCACCAGGTTATGAAGGTGACCCGGGATTTCTTTGATTCCCAGGGCTTTTTGGAGCTGGAAACCCCTATGCTCATCCGCTCCACCCCGGAAGGCGCCCGGGATTTTCTGGTACCCAGCCGCCTGCACAATGGGGAGTTCTACGCCCTTCCCCAGTCGCCTCAGATGTATAAGCAATTGCTGATGGTGTCGGGATGCGACCGGTATATGCAGCTGGCCCGCTGTTTCCGGGACGAGGATCTGCGGGCCGACCGCCAGCCAGAATTTACCCAGATCGATTTGGAGATGTCCTTTGTCAATATGGAGGATATTTTAAAGCTGGGCGAGCAGTACGTCGCCACCCTGTTCCAGAAGGTGCTGGGTGTGGACATTCCCCTGCCCCTGCCCCGCATGACCTATGCCGAGGCTATGAACCGCTTTGGTTCCGATAAGCCGGATACACGCTTTGGTATGGAAATCACCGATGTAAGCGGTCTGGTAAAGGACTGCGGGTTCGGCGTCTTTACCTCGGCCATCCAAAACGGCGGCAGCGTCCGAGGCATTGTGGCAAAGGGAGCTGCCGGTACCCTTTCCCGCAAGGAAATGGATAAGTTGACTGAATTTGTCCGCGGCATCGGCGCCAAGGGGATGGCCTGGGTGCGCTGGGTGGAGGATAAGCCCGCCAGTTCCTTTGGAAAGTTTTTCTCCTCGAAGGAGATGGATGCTCTCCTGGCTCGCTTGGGAGCCGAGAAGGGAGACGCCGTCCTGATTATTGCTGACAAGAACCGTGTGACATTGCCGGTATTGGGTGCGCTCCGTCTGGAGGTGGCCCGCAAACTGGACATCATCCCGGATGGGTATAATTTCCTCTGGATCACCGAATTCCCCTTCTTCGAGTGGGACGAGGAAACCGAGACCTGGGTAGCTATGCACCATCCCTTTACCGCCCCCATGGACGAGTGTATCCCGCTTTTGGATTCTGATCCGGGCGCGGTGCGGGCCAAGGCATACGACCTGGTTCTCAACGGCGTGGAACTGTCCAGCGGTTCCATCCGTATTACCGATCCAGAACTTCAGGATCGGATGTTCAATGCCCTGGGGCTTAGCGACGAAGAGATCCAAACAAAATTCGGCTTCTTGGTGGGAGCCTTCCGTTACGGCGCCCCGCCTCACGGTGGATTGGGCATCGGACTGGACCGCCTGGTAATGCTCATGGCCAAGGCCGATTCCATCCGGGAAGTCATCCCCTTCCCCAAGGTACAGAATGCCCGTGAGCTGATGACCGGCTGCCCATCGGTGGTAGACCAGCAGCAGCTGGATGAACTGGGCTTGGATATCGTTCATTCCCAAGAGAATAAGGAATGATTCTTAAAACCTATAGAGGACAAAGAGAAGGCCGGTGCGGTTGTAACCACACCGGCCTTCTCTTTGTAAACTTTCAATTGGTTGATGGAGAAACGCGCTAGGACACAGAATTTATATCGTTATAGAGCTAGGTATTTTCCAAATTTCCCAAGTATTTTTCCACCGGCTAACACAAAGGCAAAACTGACCAGGACTGCAATAACGCCATTTAACGGATAAAACACATACTGAGAATAATATGGGATTTTTTCTAGGATGGCCATAATAGCCAAATGAGAAAAATAAATGCCAAAGGAACAATCGCCCAATCGTTTTAAAAATTTTAAATGATACTCTTTTTCAGAACTGACAAAACGGTATGCCATGATAACAAAGGGACTCCTGTTAAAATACAACTAAGCTTTGTTTGGGTACCACAGTTTGCTTCGCCCATGGATAAATACCAATAGCCTTCGGCCATCTGTAAAACAATGGCCATTGCCCATAAACCAACCAGCCTTTTGGTTGGAATTTTGATTTGTATTATATGATTGCCTAATAAATAGCCAAGATAGAAAAAGGTAAACCAACTCAAGCAGGAGAGGCGCAGGATGACTTTAATATAGGTATTTAGTTCGTATCCCAAAACCAAAGGGATCAATCTCATGCATATCATTTCGATGGGAGAGATAAGTAAACCAAAATATTTATACTTTGATCTTGCAAGCCTGTCAATCAAAGGGATGAGCAAGGTAAACTCACAATAGACAAAGATATAGTACATAATAGCCGCAGCGCCGCCTGTCATCAGCTTCTTAACGAAGAGGACAGGAAGCGCCGAGGGCGTGGCTATATTGTATAGAGCCGTATAAATAAAAGTCCAAAGCACATAGGGGACGGCTACTTTTATAATTCTTTTTCGTGGGTTCCAATGGTTCACATTGGAGAGCATTCCGCTTAGAAATAGAAACAGCCCAACGGCAAAATTTAAAAATGGTCTGCAAAAAACCTGCGCCAATCCATCAGGCGTATTATGGATAAATACCACGGCAATAATTGCAAGGCCTCTTAAAAGTTGTATCTTGTTGCTTTTGGCGCTGGTCATTTTTCATCATCCTATCGTGACGATCTGCTTGCAAAATCGCTAATTTCAATAATGATACATTGATTGTAGAATCCATTTTGAGAAATATGACATATAACTATTATATCATAAAAAAGCCTTCTATTCAATAAAGAGCAACGATTAGAGATTTTCCTGTTGCGCGATAGGCATAAGCGGAAAAAGATTTCCTAAGCAGGGATGGAAGGGCCTTGTTTTTCCCCATAACGGTTGACCACGAAGATCCCCAGGCTGACCAGCAATAGAGCGATGATATTGTTGAGGCGGAAGGCTTGTCCACCTTCTCCCAACAAAAGCGCCGATAAAAGCACGCCCACAACCGGATTCATAAACCCATAAATGGATACTTTGGACACAGGATTTACCTTAAGGAGCATACCCCACAGAGAATAGGCCAATGCCGATACCAGTGCCAGATAAAGCAGCATGCCGGCGGCTGATGGAGTGAAGGTAGAAAAATGTCCCCCCATCAGCAGGCCAATGATGGTGAGGGTAACACCGCCTACAATGAATTGATATCCGCTTAACATCACAGGGTTTTCATCCTGGGAATACCGTTTGAGGAAACAGGAGGAAAAGGCGTAGGATAGCACCGCTATCGCCACCAATCCCTCGCCGGACAGAGAAAATTGAAAATGAAATCCCCCGTCGGCCAGATTTGCCAAAATTACGCCCACAAGGCCGACGATGCATCCAACCACCTTGGGAGGATTTAGTTTCTCCTGCCGGAAGAGAAAAGCGGCTACTAGAATGGTAAATAGGGTGTTGGTGCCGATGATAAGGGAACCGTTGACACCAGTGGTATGGGCTAGTCCCACGTAAAGACAAAAGTATTGGAGGGAGGTTTGGAAGATACTCAATTTTAAAATTTTGCCAACAGCACTTTTCCTAGGCAATAGGACTTTTCGATCTAAAATGCTGCCAAAAAGGAGGGCTAAAAATCCTGCCAAGGTAAAACGCAGCCCGGCAAACAACACCTGAGCCCCGGAAGAATCGGGATCCAGTTGAAGCATTTCATAGCCTATTTTAATACAGGGGGAGGCACTCCCCCATAAGACGCAACAAAAAATAGCGATCAATGCTACCATCCAAGGCTTTTTTAATACAGAATCTATTTTACTTGACATAATCGTATCCTTTCTCGCCAAGGCTGTGTGAATCAAGGCGGCCGCAGCGGAAGGAAACCGTCTTTCAACCGCAAACAACCCGGCAGTTTCTGGTTCTAGGCCAAAATCTGCCGGGTTTCTTTTTTTATCAAGACATAAAATCTTTCAGCTTTTCAAAGAAGCCTTTGCGCTTTTGATAATTTTTATCTTCAGCAGCAGCTTCAAACTCTTTCAGGATCTGTTTTTGTTTCTCGTTGAGATTCTTGGGTACTTCCACCGTCACACGGACGTATTGACTGCCCCGTCCCCGGCCGTTGAGGCGTTGGATCCCCTTGTCCTTCAACCGGAAAACATCTCCCGGCTGGGTGCCTTCATGGACTTTATAGCTAACCTTGCCGTCCAGGGTGGGGACAGTGATTTCCGCCCCCAAAGCAGCCTGGGCATAAGTAAGAGGAATCTCACACCATACATCAAATCCATCCCGCTCAAACAACGGATGAGGGCGCACGCTGATGACCACATGCAAATCGCCGGCGGGACCGCCGTTAATGCCTACATCACCTTGGCCGCGCAAATTAATGGCCTGGCCGTCATCAATACCGGCGGGAACATTAACCGCCAGTTTGCGGGGACGGCGCTGCCGTCCGGTACCGTTGCATTGCTTACAGGGATGATCGATGATCTTGCCTTTACCGCCGCAGCGTGGGCAGGCTCTCTGGGTCTGCATGACGCCGAAGGGAGTACGCTGGGACTGACGTACCTGACCTCGTCCGCCGCATTCCGGACAGGTTACAGGGGAATGCCCTTTTTCAGAGCCTGAACCGCCACAGGCTGTACAATTGTCCACCCTAGGGGCGTTGACCTCGATTTGGCATCCTTTGGCCGCCTCCTCAAAGGAGATGGTGGCGGATACATTGATATCACTGCCCCGGCGGGCGGCGTTGGGGGAACGGGACTGTCCACCGAATCCGCCCCCAAAGATGGAGCCGAAGATATCGCCAAGATCCCCCATATCGCCGAAGTCGAATCCGCCGAAGCCCCCTGCGCCATATCCGCCTTGGCCTGCTCCAAAATTGGGATCCACACCGGCATGGCCGAATTGGTCATACCGGGCTTTTTTCTCGCTGTCAGACAGCACTTCGTAGGCTTCGTTGACCTCTTTGAATTTAGACTCGGCTTCTTTGTCGCCAGGGTTGAGGTCGGGATGGTATTTTTTTGCCATCTTGCGATAGGCTTTTTTGATCTCATCCTCTGAGGCGCCTTTTTGGATTCCCAACACCTCGTAATAATCTCGTTTATCCGCCAAACCCAATCACACCTTTGTCAGAATGTCGCGCGCATGCAATGTTCTCTTTCTTAATTCCACCTCATGCGCCGGCGAAATCCAAGAAATGTATGTTATGAGCAGGAAATTACCCTGCCTCTGAAAAGCTGAAACAATAGGGCGTTTTTCCTTATCCCTTTACCCAACTATGCCGGATGCCCGACCCTAAAAGGGCCATTGGACATCCGGCCGGCGGGCAGTGCCCGCTTCCAAATCGCGCGCTTAGTTTTTTGTAAGCTCAAGCTGTATTTGCCCGCGGAGGGGCTTGGATAGTAGCTCATAGGGATTCAGATACCGTGCCATCCAGGATCTTTTCCCACTAATCCCCTAGGGCGTTGTGGCAATGGACACTGTCCACTTACTTTTCGTCACCGTCTACTTCGTGGAAGTCGGCATCGTAAACATTACCGTCCGGACCAGCGCCAGTGTCAGCGCCGGCGTCGGCGGAAGATGCATCGGCGCCTGCGGTATCCTGCTGAGGCTGAGCGCTCTTGTAAAGCTTCTCGCTCATTTGATAGAGCTTTTGCTGCAAAGCTTCCTGGTCAGCCTTAATCTTATCCATATCGCTGCCCTTGAGGGATTCCTTCAGAGTATCGATGGCGGCCTGGATATCGGATTTTTCCGAAGCGTCTAATTTATCGCCCACATCCTTGAGGGTTTTCTCGGTCTGATAGACCATCTGATCGGCGCTGTTGCGCAGATCCACCTCTTCACGACGTTTTTTATCCTCAGCGGCGAACTGTTCGGCTTCCTTCACAGCCTTTTCGATGTCGTCCTTGGACATATTGGTGTTGGAGGAGATGGTGATAGCCTGTTCTTTACCGGTGCCCAAATCCTTGGCCGAAACGTGGACGATACCGTTTGCATCGATATCAAAAGTGACTTCGATCTGCGGCACGCCGCGGGGAGCGGCCGGGATACCATCCAAATGGAAGAGGCCTAGGGTCTTATTGTCGCGGGCGAATTCGCGCTCGCCTTGCAGAACGTGGACTTCAACCGAAGTCTGACCGTCGGCAGCGGTGGAGAATACCTGGCTCTTTTTGGTGGGAATGGTGGTGTTACGGTCAATGACCTTGGTCATAACGCCGCCCATGGTTTCAATACCCAGGGACAGGGGAGTGACGTCCAACAGAAGCAGACCCTTGACGTCGCCGCCCAGAACGCCGGCCTGGAGGGATGCGCCAATGGCCACGCATTCGTCGGGATTGATGCCTTTAAAAGGTTCTTTGCCAATGAATTTTTGAACCGCTTCCTGGACGGCAGGAATACGGCTGGAACCGCCCACCATCAGGACTTTATCGATCTCAGAGGTAGAGAGCTTGGAATCCTTCAGGGCCTGACGGACCGGGCCCATGGTCTTTTCCACCAGATCCTCGGTCAGCTCGTTGAACTTGGCGCGGGTCAGAGTCATATCCAAGTTCTTAGGACCGGCGGCGTCTACTGTGATAAAGGGCAGGTTGATGGAGGTGGAGGTGATGCCGGAAAGGTCGATCTTAGCCTTCTCAGCAGCTTCTTTCAGGCGCTGCATGGCCATCTTATCGCCGGACAAATCGATGCCGGTTTCCTTTTTAAATTCAGAAAGCATCCAATCGATGATGCGCTGGTCAAAGTCATCGCCGCCCAAGCGGTTGTTGCCGGCGGTAGCCAGTACCTGCTGGACGCCTTCACCCATCTCGATGATGGAGACGTCGAACGTACCGCCGCCTAAGTCGTACACCATAACTTTCTGATCGTTTTCCTTGTCGATGCCGTAAGCCAAAGCTGCGGCGGTAGGCTCGTTGATGATGCGTTTTACCTCCATACCGGCGATTTTGCCAGCATCCTTGGTGGCCTGGCGCTGGGCGTCGGTGAAGTAGGCTGGGACGGTGATAACAGCTTCTGTGACGGTATCGCCCAGGTAAGCTTCTGCATCGGTCTTGAGCTTTTGCAGAATCATGGCAGAGATCTCTTGGGGCGTATAGGATTTGCCGTCGATGTTTACCTTGCGGTTGGAACCCATATCTCTTTTGATGGAAGAAATAGTGCGGTCGGGGTTGGCGATGGCTTGACGTTTTGCAACGGCGCCTACCATACGTTCGCCGTCTTTAGAGAAAGCCACTACCGACGGGGTCGTACGGGCGCCTTCCGCATTGGGGATAACAACCGGTTCTCCGCCTTCAATGACGGAAACACAAGAGTTGGTGGTACCTAAGTCAATTCCGATAATTTTTGCCATAATTGTCTACCTCCTAAAATGATAGGGCTGTGCGGCTCTGTTTTATCCGCACATCTTCAAATTTTATGTGGATTAAAATTGCGGGAATCATCTATTTCAATCAAGGCCAACCAAAATCAGTTGGCCACTTTTACCATGCTGTGGCGGATCACCTTATCCCCCATGCGGTACCCTTTCTGGAAGCACTGCACAATAGCGTTTTCCCCAACGGAATCGTCTTCCTCATGCATGACGGCATTGTGAAGGCTGGGATCAAAAGCATCGCCCTGTTCGGCTGGAATGGCCTCTACGCCAAGCTTTTCCAAAGAGGATTCAAATTGGTGCAAGGTCATTTCGATGCCTTTTTTCAGGTCTTCAAAGGAACTTTCCACCGTTAAGGCCCGTTCCAGATTATCCAGCACTGGGAGCAAAGCCTCCACAGCCAGGGCTTTGGCGTCGGTCCAAGCGGCTTCCTTTTCCTTTTGGGTGCGCTTGCGGTAATTGTCGTACTCAGCGGCGGTGCGGAGCAGCAACTCCTGCTTGGCGGCGGCGTCTTTCTGAGCCTCTTCAAGCAATGCTTTAAGCTCCTCCAGTTCCTTGCTGGAATCGCTGGAAACTGCGGCGTTCTCACTGGTTGATGCTTGTTGATCCTTTCCCTGAGTATCCTTTTCCTGGGAGGCTGTTACCTCTTCGGTTTCCACCTGGGGATCGGGCTGTTTGTCTTTCTTTTTCAATTGATACCGCTCCTTTTACCGGATGTCGTTTTTATAATTTTTATTGTCCTCTAATGGATCGCCCCATGCCTCCGATAGCAATCTGCCCAACTGGACGGCAAAATATTCCAGGCTGGGGATGATTTTAGCATAATTCATACGGGTGGGGCCAATGACTCCCAACGCGCCTCCCTCCCGGGAACCGATGTTGTACCGGGTCATGACCACGCTGGAGCCATCCAAAGCAGGCTGGCTGCTTTCTCCCCCCAGCACCACATGCACGCCGCCGTGATGGTTCAAAAGCAACCGGGCCAAATGATTGCCGCCGGCTAAGTATTCCATCAACGCGTGCGCCCTTAGACCTACATATTCGGGTAAAATCAAAAGATTTGCTTGACCGTCCATGGTGATGCTGGCTTCGGACGCTTCCTGTGCCGTTTCGTAAAGCCCGATGAGCAAAGGAGTGAGCAGTAAACCGTACTCCCCCAGCTGGGCGGCCACTGTCTGGATAAACGGCATGGTCACGTCGCACAATGGCCGGCCTTTGATCTCAGCGTCGGCTACCCGGGCGAAAACCTCTCGCATTTCAGGGGTCAGATCAAAGGCGGTGCGGATCAATCGGGACTTCATAATACCGCCTGATGTCAGCAGCACAATGGCGGCATTCCCTCGTCCCACTGGGATGACCTCGCAATGCATTACCTTGGCTAAATCGGCTGAGGGGCTGGTAGACATGGCCACCAGCTGTGTCATCTGAGCCAATGCCTGGGACGCCGTTTTAAGCATGCGCTGGGGATCGTCCACCGGGCCGGTGAACATGGCGTCAATAGCTTTGCGATCCTCTTTTGACAGAGGTTTAGGCGACAACAGCTTATCAATATACAACCGGTATCCTGCCAAAGAGGGTACACGTCCGGCCGACGCATGAGGTTGTTCCAAAAGTCCCAACTCCGAAAGCTCAGCCATGTCGTTCCGGATGGTAGCAGAGGAAACTACCTTATCCAACGCCTCCTGTACCGCCCGGGAACCAACCGGTTCCCCTGTCGTGATGTAACCCTCCACAATGGCGGCTAATACTTGCAACTTGCGTTCACCAAGATCCATATTCCTTGCCTCCTTGGGAACACTGGGTACCTTTTCTTATCATGTATCCAGAAGTTTTAGCACTCCTATTGATCGAGTGCTAATTCTAAGTATTAATTTACCATTCTGTTACAGGGTTGTCAAGGGCATAATTGTAAATACTTTATGACCGGCGGGCAGTGCCCGCGTCCAAGACGCGCTCATGGTTTTGTGAAAACCCAAGCTATAGTTGCCCGCGGAGGGGGCTGAATGATGAACCTGTGGGGTTTGGGTACCGTGCCCGACGTTTGGTTTTCTGCAAAATCCCCAGGGCATCGTGGAAGCGGATTCTATCCGCCGGGTACTACCCGCGCTTTCTAAAATATGATATAATAGCTGCAATACTGGACATGTATCCCTTTTTTCTATAGGAAGGATAAAAGGAATGGCAGGCACAACTGTGCCAATGAGGTGATAAAAATTGCAAATTCCCAAGGATCATATTCGAAATTTCTGCATTGTGGCCCACATTGACCACGGAAAATCCACCCTAGCCGACCGTATGCTGGAAAACACCAATACGGTGGCGCTGCGGGACATGGAGGATCAGATCCTAGATAATATGGATCTGGAACGGGAGCGTGGCATTACCATCAAAGCCCATGCCGTTACCCTCAACTACACCGCCAAAGACGGCGAAACCTATTTGTTTAATCTCATCGATACCCCCGGCCATGTGGACTTTAACTATGAGGTATCCCGATCCTTGGCCGCCTGTGAAGGGGCCATTCTGGTGGTGGATGCCTCCCAGGGCATCGAGGCTCAAACATTGGCCAATACTTATTTGGCTGTAGACCATGGTTTGGAAATTGTGCCGGTGGTGAATAAAGTGGATTTACCTGCCGCCGATCCCGACCGGGTCATCCACGAGGTGGAGAATATCATCGGCATCCCCGCCCAGGACGCCCCGCGTATCTCGGCCAAAACAGGGCTCAATGTAGACCAGGTGTTGGAGCAGGTGGTGACCCAAATCCCGCCTCCTGGGGGAGACGATCAAAAACCCCTCCGTGCCTTGATCTTCGACTCAATTTATGACAGTTACAAAGGGGTTATTGTATATATCCGCGTCATGGATGGTACTGTAAAACCAGGAGACATCATCCGCATGATGGCAACTGGAGCTGAATTCAATGTGGTGGAATGCGGCGTTATGCGTCCTACCTTTTTGGAGCCTACCGATGGCCTATACGCCGGCGATGTGGGATACATTGCCGCATCCATTAAGACCATCAGCGACGCTAGAGTGGGCGACACCGTAACATTGGCGGACCGGCCGGCTGACGAGCCCTTGCCGGGATACCGCAAGGTCAACCCTATGGTGTTCTGCGGTATCTATCCGGCCGACGGCGCCAAGTACCCAGATTTAAGAGAGGCGCTTGAGAAGCTCCAATTAAACGATGCTTCCCTTTCCTTTGAACCTGAGACCTCGGTGGCATTGGGATTTGGCTTCCGCTGTGGATTTTTGGGGCTTTTGCATATGGAGATCATTCAGGAACGCCTGGAGCGGGAATACAATTTGGATCTGATTACCACCGCGCCGTCGGTTATCTACCGCATCACCATGAACGACGGCAGCGTAGTGCATATCGACAATCCCACCAATTATCCCGACCCCGGTCAGATTACCATGGCGGAGGAACCGGTGGCCGAGGCGCATATCTATAGCCCAAACGAATACGTAGGCAATATTATGGAGCTTTGCCAGGAACGCCGCGGTGTCTTTAAGGATATGCAATACATCGACACCGACCGCGTAGATATCCATTATGTGCTGCCGCTTAACGAGATTGTCTATGATTTCTTTGATTCCTTAAAATCCCGCACCAAGGGGTATGCGTCCTTTGACTACGAATTGGCGGGATATGAGAAATCTCAGCTGGTGAAACTGGATATCCTCCTAAATGGAGAAGTAGTAGATGCGCTTTCCTTATCGTCCATGCCGACAAAGCCTATGCCCGGGCCCGGCGCATTGCTGAGAAGCTCAAGGAGCACATTCCGCGCCAGCTGTTTGAAGTGCCCATTCAGGCGGCCATTGGAGGTAAAATTATCGCTAGAGAGACCGTTAAGGCCTTGCGTAAGGACGTGCTTGCCAAATGTTATGGCGGCGATATTACCCGGAAGAAAAAGTTGCTTGAGAAGCAGAAGGAAGGTAAAAAGCGCATGCGGCAGCTGGGGTCGGTGGAAGTGCCGCAGGAGGCCTTCATGGCCGTCCTCAAGCTGGACGACTAGCAGACAGTGTCTGCCACCAAAACGCGCCCTTAACTTCCAAAAACTCAAGTTATAGCCGCCCGCGAAGGA
>CALCVR010000199.1 GCA_937905915.1 uncultured Eubacteriaceae bacterium | reverse complement strand
CAGCCGTCCAGAAGGTCACCTTGGATAATCTCTTCAGCCAGATGCAGGAAGGCGATGTCAAAGAGCTCAACATTGTGGTCAAAGCCGACGTCCAAGGATCGGTGGAGGCTGTCCGCCAGTCGCTGGAGAAGCTGTCCAACGACGAAGTCCGGGTCCGGGTCATCCACGGCGGCGTAGGCGCTGTCAGCGAGGCGGACGTCATGCTGGCAAACGCTTCCAACGCCATTATCGTGGGCTTTAACGTGCGCCCCGACCCCATCGCTGAAGAAAACGCCCAGCGAGACGGCGTGGATATCCGCCTTTACCGCGTCATTTACGACTGCATTGAGGAAATCGAATCCGCCATGAAGGGCATGCTGGCTCCCAAATTCCGTGAGGTTGTTTTGGGACGTATTGAGGTGCGCGCCGTATACACCATCTCCAATGTGGGCACCGTATCGGGCTGCTACGTATTGAACGGCAAGGTCAACCGCCAGTGCCAGATCCGTGTGGTACGGGACGGCATCGTCGTGGCCGAGGACCACATTTCCTCCCTCAAACGCTTTAAGGACGACGTCAAAGAAGTCCAGCAGGGCTACGAATGCGGCATCGCATTGGAGCGATTTAATGATATTAAGGAAGGCGACATTTACGAAGCCTTCATTATGGAAGAATATCAGGAATAATTGGGGAAACACAATTTGCAGGGAAGGGCATCATCCCCCTTCCCTTGCAAATACTAGTGCTGTCCCCTATTTTCTTTCTCTTTTTGTTTTTTCTCCAGAAAGGAGTTACTAAAATGCCAGGACATCGCATGGGCCGCGTCACGGAAGACATCAAGCGGGAACTGACCGCCATCCTTCGCACCGTCAAAGATCCGGCGGTGACGGGAATGCTGTCTATTGTCCGCTGTGAGGTATCCAGTGACCTATCGGTCGCAAAAGTATTCATCAGTTCTATGGACGGCTTTGACGCTGCAAAATCGGCTGTCAAGGGCCTAGCCCACGCATCCGGCTACATCCGCCGGGAGCTGAGTACCCGTCTTTCCCTGCGGCATACCCCGCAGCTTAAATTCATTGCCGATGATTCCATCGCCCACGGGGCTGACATTGCCCGCATGCTCGAAGATATTTCCAGGAGGGATCACGGTGAAAATCCTAGTGAGTGACGCCGCGCAGATGCTGCAAAAGGCCGACGACATCTTAATTTTAACCCATCAGTCTCCCGACGGGGATACGCTTGGTTCCGGATTTGCCATATGCCGTGCCCTGAGAAGCCTTGGAAAACGGGCGCAGGTGGTGTGTTCCGATCCCATTCCCCATAAGTATGCTTATCTATGGCAGGGACTAGAGGAACAAAAGTTCTCCCCTGAATTCATCTTGGCGGTGGATGTAGCCGATCCTAAACTGTTGGGGCCCGCACTTTCTTCTTATGCCAATCGTGTGGACCTCTGCATTGACCATCATGGATCCAACACCCGTTATGCAAAACATCTGCTGCTGGAGGAGTGCGCCGCCACCTGTGAGATGATTTATAACGTCATCTGCGCTATGGATGTAGAATTGGATCGGGCTATGGCGGA
This sequence comes from uncultured Eubacteriaceae bacterium, assembly GCA_937905915.1. Classification (GTDB taxonomy): domain Bacteria; phylum Bacillota; class Clostridia; order Oscillospirales; family Acutalibacteraceae; genus Solibaculum. The sequence continues at coordinate 3,046 of CALCVR010000199.1, read as the reverse complement.
GGATCTTTACACCGGCATCTCCACCGATACCGGCTGTTTCCGTTATTCCAATACCACCATCCGCACTCATCTCATCGCCGCCAAGCTGTTGGAGCTTGGCATTGACGCCTATGCTATCAACCGGGCCATGTTTGAAATCAAGTCCCCCAGTTTCTTTGAACTGCGCAAGTTGGCTTTGGATTCCATTGAAACCTACTTTGACGGACATTGCGCCCTGATGTATATCACCTACCAGAATATGCAGGCCACTTCCGCCCAGCAGGAGGATTTGGACGGCCTTACCGTCATCCCACGCCAGATGGAGGGGGTTGATATCGGCGTCGTCCTCAAGGAAAAGGAGCCGGGGCTCTGGAAAATCTCCGTCCGCACGGGCGAGCCCTACAGCGCTTCTCAGTTATGCGCCAAGCTGGGCGGCGGCGGGCATGCACGCGCTGCCGGCTGTTCGCTGACAGGTTCTATGGATCAGGTTCGTAATCAAATGCTTCCGGTGCTTGCAGAGGCTTTGGGTGTGTCCTTATGAACGGTATCCTTTGCGTGGACAAGCCCCAGGAATTCACCTCTTTCGACGTGGTGGCAGTGCTTCGCAAGTTGACCGGCGTCAAACGCATCGGCCATACCGGCACGTTGGATCCCATGGCAACGGGAGTATTGCCGGTGCTCATCGGCAACTGCACCCGTTTTTTGGAACTGCTTCCCTCCCATGAGAAACGATATACCGCCCAGTTCCAGCTTGGTCTTACCACCGATACCCAGGATATCTGGGGGACGGTAACATCCACTCATCCAGTAACAGCGGATAAGTCCCAAGTGGAGGAACTCCTTCCCCGCTTTACAGGAGAGCTTTTGCAGTTACCTCCTATGTATTCAGCCGTCAAACAGAACGGCAAGCGGCTTTATGAATTGGCCCGTCAGGGCGTGGAAGTGGAACGGAAACCTCGTGCCGTTATCATCCATCGCTTGTCCCTCACCCAATGGGATGAGATGCAAAATCGGTATGAGGTGGACGTCACCTGCTCATCGGGTACCTATATCCGCACCCTGCTGCACGATATTGGAGAAGCGTTGGGCTGCGGCGCGGTTATGACTTCTCTTCGCCGCACGGAGGCCTGTGGATTCTCTCTCCCGCAGTGTCGGGACATTCCCACACTGCGCTCCATGGATCGGAAGGAATTGGAAAATTTAGTGCTGCCCATTGATCAGGCTTTGTTCTGTTACCCACCTGTTTCCGTTTCTGGTCCTCAAGCCATCCGGTTTCAAAATGGAGGGGCTTTGGATCTTGCACGTCTTCCCCGTCCCCTTTCCCCCGGTCAGATGGTACGGGTGTACGGCAAAGACAAACGTTTTCTTGGCCTTGGCCAGGCCGATGGTAAAACTGGCCAATTAAAAATTGCTCGTCTTTTTCTCCCATAAAAAGCCTTTCTGTATTTTAATATTAACATTATACATATTGTAATTTTATTTTCACCATTCCAGTAGGCCATTTTTGTTATACTTCCTTTCATTATTACAGATTGTATTTTTCTAATTCTATTTTGTCATGCTTTGGAGGAGCTTGTTTATGAAGGCCATCCGTCAAGTTCCATTTTATGCAAATCATACAGCCGTGGCATTGGGCCGGTTTGACGGCCTTCATTTAGGCCATCAGTCGGTCATCGGTAGGGCTCTGAATGCATCGAAGCAGGGACTTACCTCCTGTGTTTTTACTTTTTCCCGCGGTCCTACCGACGCTTCCCCGATGCTGATGACCCCCGCCTTAACGGAACAAATTTTGAATAAGATGGGTGTGGACATCCTGCTGGCCCCTCCTTTCGACTCCATGAAAGATTGGTCCCCGGAACGTTTTGTATCCCGATTTTTGCATGAGCAATTGAATGCCAAAAAAGTGGTATGTGGATTTAACTATCACTTTGGTTCCAAAGCTGCCGGCAATCCCGATCTATTACGGGAATTGTGTGGACAATATGGTATCGAGGTAGAAATCATCGGACCCATTCAGGAATGCGGCCTGCCCATCAGTTCCACGCGCATCCGCCGCTTAGTGCTTCAAGGGGATATGCCCGGCGCCGCCCGCCTGCTTGGCCGTCCTTTGATCATTGATCTGCCGGTGATCCAGGGGAAAAAGGTTGGGCGGCTTATGGGGACCCCTACCATTAATCAACGTCCCCCGGAGCGGTTTGTCATTCCCAAACGGGGCGTCTATGCCTCCTGCTGTTATGTGGATGGGAAGTGGCTTCCTTCGGTGACAAACTGTGGACTCCGTCCTACGATTAACCGCCTGGAGCATCCTCTTTTGGAGACTTGGATTCCAAATTTCTCCGGTGATCTCTACGGCCTCACTATTCCGGTGGCATTGCTTGCATTTCTCCGCCCGGAAAAAAAATTTGACGATCTGGATCAGCTGCGGGATTGTATCCAGCAAAACGGCAGGGACGCCGCCCGTATTGCCGGGCAATGGACATTTGACTTTGTTTTTTGATTGATGAAAAGGAGCAGTTTACCGTGCTAAAAGATTTGCAAGAGAGTATCCTCTCTCTCAAAAAGGAACGAAACGCCGTCATACTCGCCCATAGTTATCAGTCGCCTGAGATTCAGGAAATCGCCGACTTTACCGGTGATTCCTTTGCCCTAAGCGTCAAGGCCAAGGACATCGACGCCGATACCGTTTTGCTGTGTGGCGTACGGTTCATGGCTGATACGGTAAAAATCCTCAATCCTCACAAAACGGTTCTTTTGCCCAATCCCACGGCTTCCTGTCCTATGGCCCATCAGATTGACCCTTTGCGGGTTAAGCAGTATAAACAAGAGCATCCCGACTGCTGCGTTGTGGCTTACGTCAACACCAGCACCCAACTAAAGGCCCAATGCGACGTATGCGTTACCTCCTCCAGCGCTCCTAAGATTGTGTCCCGTATTCCCAATGATCATATCCTTTTTATCCCGGACTGTAATTTGGGATCGTGGGTACAAAAACTGCTGCCCCACAAGCGCCTCACCTTGTGGGAAGGGCACTGTCCAGTCCACAATCAGGTGACGGCTGAAGATTGCA
>CALCVR010000198.1 GCA_937905915.1 uncultured Eubacteriaceae bacterium | reverse complement strand
GCTATCAGACTAAAGAAGAAGGCGGTACAGCTTTTACTGTAAATTATGCCAGAAAAAAAGGATTAAAAATTATTAATCTTGCAGATAGATTAACATAAAACAAGGCCCTGCCATATTGGCAGGGCCTCACTTTTTCTATTATCTCACCTCTTCGATGGACTTAACCACACTATGGGTAATGGGTTTCCATTCCACCTTTTTGAACAAGGCGGCCACAGCAATGGGCACGTAAGTAAACATAAAGAGTGGGAAGGTAAAGGTATAAAAGACTTTCTTAACCGCAGAACAATTGATATTTTTCCATTCGGTGATGGTGGTAAGCAGGCCAAAAGCGTAGATAAACAAGTAAAAATTCACGAACAACGCACAAATAGACTGGATGGTAACCGGGATCATTTGAGGGATAGAATCCAGGCTAAACAAAGCCAGGAACAAAAAGCTAATATTGACAATGACGCTTAAAATGGACACGAACACAGCCGGCATAATAGTCATGAACATATCATAGCTGGCAAACATGTGCTTCTCTTTGTGGAAGATGGAACGGAATAAAGAGGTCCCGTATTTCCGCATCACCTGGTAAAACCCTTTGGACCAACGCAGGCGCTGATTCCAAGATTGCTCAAAAGTGGTAGGCTGCTCGTCATACAGCATGGCGTTGTCGCAATAGCCGATGGTCTCGCCTTGGATAACGTGGTCGATGGAAAATTCAATATCCTCGGTGAGAAGATGGTATTTCCAGCCGTTTTGTTCCCGGATGATGTCGCTGCTGATGAGGAATCCCGTACCCGAAATAGCACAGGAAGTATGCAACATCATACGAGGATTGTTCAGGTATTTGGACTCCCGCAAAAACCACAGGGAATAACCGGCGGAAATCCAGTTGGTATCGTAATTTTTGGAATTGCGGTAGCTGGTCAGCACCCGATATCCCTGGTCAAAGGTTTTGTTCATCTCGGCGATGTAGTTTTCATCCAAGAGATTGTCAGCGTCAAACACAAAATAGCCTTCGTAACCCTTGTCCTTATGGGAGCTCTCCAAGATTTTAAAAATAAAATCCAAAGCGTACCCCTTGCCTACCAGATGTTTATTAAAGCGTTCATAAACGGTGGCGCCGGCCATACGGGCTACGTCGGCGGTGTTGTCGGTACAATTGTCCGCCACTACATATACGTCTACCAACTCAGACGGGTAAGTTTGGTTCCGGATGCTTTGGATTAGTTGTCCAATGACGTTACTCTCGTTCCGTGCGGCAATGACTACCGCATACCGGTGGAGCCTTTTCGGAGCAGATTGTTTATGGGCTTTGCGTTTTAAGAGAGCCACGCCTGCATAGGCAATTTGATAGGAGTACAAAACAGTAAATAACACAAATATGACCAAATTAAAAGTATTGATAAAAGATAACAAAATTCTCCTCCTCGCTTCTCTTTGGTATTCTAAATTATTGGGGCACTCTATTTTTCCTGTTTATCTTATCACACGTTCTGAGGTATTATAGAACTTTATCCTAAAAAATCAATCGTAATTTGCCATTATTAACAGATCTGAAATTTTAATTTACGATGTTCACAAAAAAGAAAATAAAGAAAGCGTTAAAATAATATCCATATCCAAAAAATATTTATTGTATATTACAGCAATGTAATCTTCGTCTAAATTCGTATGCATTTTCACTAAAATCCAGAATAGGACAATAAAAATCCAGTTGGAAAAAAATCTCTGTCTATACTATAATAGAAGTAGCGCCCTAAGGAAAGGCGGATTTATCATTCAAATGGAAAAAGAAACAAGTAGATTATCTTCTGGGCAGCATACGTTGCTTCAAGTATCCGGTCCTCTGCTGGAATGGTACGACCGGCAGGCCCGGGTGCTTCCCTGGCGAGAACAAAATACCCCTTACCGGGTCTGGGTATCGGAAATTATGCTCCAACAGACCAGGGTGGAGGCGGCTCTCCCCTATTTTGAACGGTTTATGGAGGCTTTACCCACCATACAGGATCTGGCCGATGCCGATCCACAATTGCTTTTAAAGCTCTGGGAGGGACTCGGATACTATAACCGCGTGCGCAATCTACAGGCCGCCGCACAAGCGGTGGTAAAACAGTGGGACGGCAGGCTGCCGGATGAGTATGATGCATTGGTATCCCTGCCCGGAATTGGCGATTATACAGCCGGCGCCATTGCGTCTATCGCCTACAACCGTCCTATTCCCGCAGTAGACGGCAATGTGCTTCGGGTGCTGTCTCGGCTCCTGGCCAGCCGGGCCGATATAACCCAACCGTCGGTCAAAAAAGAGATGCGCGCCTTGGCCCAGGCTATGATCCCTGAGGGACGGGCTGGCGACTTCAATCAGGCTCTTATGGAATTGGGTGCTATGATTTGTCTGCCTAACGGCGCTCCTCGATGCGATCAATGTCCTGTCTACCATCTTTGTCTGGGATCTAAACAGGGGATCGCTCATGAATTGCCTGTCAAGCCTCCTAAAAAACAGCGTAAATCGGTTCCATTGACTGTGCTTGTGCTGATCTGCAAGGATAAGGTCCTGTTGCGGCAACGTCCTAAGAAGGGATTATTGGCCGGGCTGTGGGAACTTCCCCACATGGACGGATGGGTTTCTCAGGAAGAAGCTATCCAGTGGGTACGTCAAAGGGACGGCCAAGTATTTCGCTGTGATCCCCTCCCCAAAGCACAGCATATCTTCTCCCATCTTGAATGGCATATGACAGCGTATAAGATGGCTTGTACGTCCTTTTCATGTCCAAAAGGATACGTCTGGGCGGACAGGGATGAACTTTTGGGACAATTCGCCCTTCCAAGCGCTTTCCAATCTTATTTCAAACAGCTTCCTCAATGGCTTTTGGAAAATAAGACTGCGAAATGACGCTGGTTTTCGCCCGGCTTATTTTATAAAATGGTAATTGAAGTCAAATAGGGCAAGGTGATCTTTTGATACACCTTGCCCTATTGATGCAAAAACACCCGATTAGAGGAAAGAAGGATGCTTTTTAACTTCAACTTTTTCTTATTTTACTCCAGTAAGCTCCCTTATATTTCTTGTATTCCGCTTTAAAACATGTTAGCATAATAAGGTTATTTTTTTACCCATCTACTAATCCATATAAGGCAAGGGCAAATTGGCGCAGCGCTTCGTCGTGGTGATAATAGATAGCCCGGCGTTCATATCCCAATTCTTCACTGAGCCGTTCGATATGATAAGCTGATCGATGAATATAAAATCGGTCTAAGATCAAGCGCTGCTGTGGATCTAAGGTGTGTAGGGCTTGTTCGATTCGCTGGACATCGGCTTTTCGGAAGCGGTAAAGGACAATGAGTTCCTCTCGTTCAGCCCTCAGGGATAACTTATCTTCCTCTTTTTTGCACCATCCTATCATCTTGTCAAGATTGATGATGCGTTGTTCTAGATTGCAAACGGCAATGCGCAAGGACGTCAACTGCTTTAGCTTATCCTTGGCAAGCATTTGGTAATTCATATCAGCCATCCCCTCACTGCTGTATTGCTTTTTTGCCCCATGATCCTTCACACTTGTTTCCTCCTGCTGGCAATGGGATTTTACCATATCATATCTTGTTGAAATTTATCTTATCTGATCCCATTGTAACATAAAACCCCCGTTTTGAAACATACGTTCTAAAAATTATTTTTTCAGGTGATGTTGCATGACCTCTTTGCTCGTCCGTTTCTTTGTCAAAGATCATCAAAACACAAAGGATCCTAAGGTACGCCAGAAATATGGCGTTTTAGGCGGATCGGTTGGTATTGTTTGTAATATCCTATTGTGCATTGCCAAATTGATAGCTGGTACCTTGACAAACAGCGTCTCCATTACGGCCGATGCTTTTAATAATCTCTCCGACGCAGGGTCGTCCGCTGTGACGGTGCTGGGATTTAAGCTGTCAGGGAAAAAGCCCGATCAACGTCACCCCTTTGGCTATGGCCGGGCTGAATACGTGGCGGGGCTCATTATCTCCTTTTTGATCCTTATGGTAGGGGTAGAATTGATCAAATCCTCTGTGGATAAAATTATGAATCCAGAGATTTTATCCTTTTCTTGGATTTCCGCCGGCATCTTACTATTGTCTATTTTAGTCAAGCTGTGGCTGGCCCTTTTTAACCGAAAGTTGGGGCAGGCTATTGAATCCAAAACAGTGGAAGCCGCTTCTATGGATAGCCTCAGTGATATGATTGCTACCGGTGCGGTACTATTGTCTTTGATTTTGTCCCCTGTTCTCCATCTGCCTTTGGACGGATACATGGGAATCCTAGTGGCGCTGTTTGTACTGTGGGCAGGTATCTCCATCGCTCGGGACACACTCTCTCCTTTGCTGGGCCAGGCTCCGGATCCGGAGCTGGTACAGTCCATTGAGTCTATGCTCTTGTCCTACGATATGATCTCAGGGGCACATGACCTTATTGTCCATAACTACGGTCCCGGACGGATCATTGCATCGGTGCATGCCGAGGTGCCCTGTGACTGCAATATCCTATCGGCCCACGAAGTCATCGACCAGGCAGAACGGGAAATAAGCGCCGCCTTAAATATCGTTTTAGTGGTTCATTTGGATCCTATCGTCACCGACGACAAAC